>NZ_JBBNJY010000001.1:0-135570 GCF_040093295.1 Ruminococcoides bili | reverse complement strand
ATCTAGTGCTCTTCCGATCTTTTAAAAAGGCTTGACCTAAATTTTTAAATTATTCAGTTTAAGCTGTGAGCTAAACCATAATTTACTACGACTTTTAATAAACAACAAAAAATAAAACCTCCGACAAAAGCCGAAGGTTTTAAAGTTTTAGTTATCAGTCGATTTCAACCATAATCTTTTCTTCGTAACGGATAGCTGCGCTGCGAGCAATTGTGCGGATAGCTTTGGCAATTCTGCCCTGCTTACCGATAATTCTGCCCATATCAGCCTCTGCTACAGAAATGTGATATACGATTGTGCCGTCCTCATTTGGTTCATCGGCAGTAACCTTTACAGCAGTCGGATCATCAACAAGACCCTGTGCTATTACAGTAAGTAATTCCTGCATTTTGGTTTCCCTTTCGTGACTGATTATTCAATAATGCCGTTCTTCTTAAGAAGAGCCTTAACTGTATCAGTTGGTTGAGCACCGTTAGCAATCCACTTCTTAACAGCTTCTGCGTCAACATTGAACTCTGATGGCTTCTTAAGAATATCGTATGTGCCGATTTCTTCAATGAAACGACCGTTTCTTGGATATCTTGAATCTGCTACTACTACTCTGTAAAAAGGTGCTTTCTTTGAACCCATTCTTCTAAGTCTGATTTTAACTGCCATTTTCTTTACCTCCGTAAATGTTATAAATCTATATTCACCAAATTTTATTTGGTTGAATGCGTGTTAGTTTTTTGGAAGATTGCTCATAGGCATTCCGCCAAGACCCGGGAGCTTTTTCATTTTTCTTTTTTTGCCGCCCTTAGTGCCTTTTGTTTTGTTTTTAAGTTGTTTCATCATCTTTTGCATTTGCTCAAGCTGTTTGATAAGTCTGTTGACTTCTTCAACACTTCTGCCTGAACCGGCTGCAATTCTTCTTTTTCTTGAAGGATTGAGCAGGGAAGGATTTGATCTTTCTTCAGGTGTCATCGAAAGTATGATAGCCTGTGTCCAGTCAATCTGTCTGTCATCAATATTTATGTTGTCAAGCTGATTTGCAATGCCGGGGATTTTTGCCAAAATACCCTTTAAAGGGCCCATCTTTTTGATTTGAGCAAACTGATCATTAAGATCATTAAAGTCAAACTTATTGCTCATCATCTTTTTAGCCATTTCTTCGGCTTTGTCCTGATCAATCTTGTTTTGAGCGTCTTCAATAAGGGTAAGAACATCACCCATACCGAGAATACGGCTTGCCATACGATCAGGATGGAATACTTCAATATCTTCAAGTTTTTCGCCCGTACCTGCAAATTTAATAGGCTTGCCTGTTACGGCCTTTACCGAAAGTGCTGCACCGCCACGGGTATCACCGTCGAGTTTTGTAAGAATTACACCTGAAATCTCAAGCTTTTCGTTAAATGATTTTGCAACATTAACCGCATCCTGACCTGTCATTGAGTCGATAACGAGTAAAATCTCGTTAGGCTCAACTTCAGCCTTTACATTTTTAAGCTCATCCATAAGCTCTTCGTCAATGTGCAAACGACCTGCGGTATCAAGAATAACAACATCATTGCCGTAGTCTTTGGCGTTTCTGATTGCCTCTTTGGCTGTCTTTACAGGATTTTGAGTACCTTTTTCAAATACAGGCACACCTGCTTTTGCACCTACTACCTTTAACTGGTCAATAGCTGCAGGTCTGTATATATCGCAGGCAACGAGCAAAGGTCTGTGATTTTGATTTTTAAGCATAAGAGCAAGTTTGGCTGCGTGGGTAGTTTTACCTGAACCCTGCAAACCGCAGAGCATAATAACTGTAGGCGGTTTTGACGCAAATTCAATTCTTGCATTGTCGCCGCCCATAAGTTCGGTAAGTTCTTCATTTACGATTTTTACAACCATCTGTCCCGGAGTAAGGCTTTCCATTACATCCTGACCAACGGCTCTTTCTGTGATTTTTGCGGTAAGTTCTTTAGCTACTTTGTAGTTTACATCAGCCTCGAGCAAAGCAAGTCTGACTTCTCGCATAGCTTCCTTAACATCGTTCTCTGAAAGCTTACCTTTATTCTTTAATTTTTTAAAAGCATTACTTAGCTTTTCTGAAAGTCCTTCAAAAGCCATAAATACACTCCTTTATTCTTTGAGTGTGCCTGCCGTTCGATTGATTTCGAGTGCAAGCTTTTTTGTTATGTCATCAGCAGAGCTTTTATAAATCTGTTCCGAAAGAGATGCGATTTTGTCAAGTCCGTTCTCAAGCTGAACAAATCTTTTAAAAAGTCCGAGCTTTTTTTCGAGTTCAAAAAGCTTTTCTTCACTGCGTTTTATACTGTCACGCACACCCTGACGGGTAATGCCTGTCTGCGCAGCAATCTCTGCAAGCGACAAATCTTCGTTGTAATACAGGTCAATTGCCTGTCTGCATGACGGTTTAAGCAATTCACCGTAGAAATCAAAAAGTAAGGATACTTCTACATTTTTTTCCATAATAAATGCTCCCGCCGCTTCAAACTGTGTTTAGGTGTAAAGCTGTTTTCTTTACACTTGTGCTATTATATACTATAAAATACTTTTTGTCAAGTAATTATCAAATATAACTAATTGTAAAAAGTGAAAAAATACAAATAATGCATAAATACCGACTTGCATATTCGTCAAATCTAACAAAATTTAATTTTTTAGTAAAAAAAGCTATATTTAATAAGTTTTTTTATAAATATTGTGTTATAATTTAAATATAAATTTTGTTTATCGAGGGTTTGATTTTACGGAACAAATAATAAGCATTGACAGAATGGAAAATGCCGTTGCACTTTTTGGCAGTTTTGACGAAAATATTAAACTGATTGAAAAAGAATTTACGGTAAAGGTTGTCAGTCGTGACAGCGAGCTTAAAATAGACGGAGAAGCTGAAAATGTATCTAAAGCCGGTAAGGTAATAGACAGCCTTTTACAGCTTATCAACAGAGGAGAAGCGCTTTCCGAGCAGAATGTACGCTATTGTATTTCGCTCGTCAACGAAGGCAGCGAAGATAAGATTGAACAGCTTGCGGGCGACTGTATTTGTATTACTTCAAAAGGTAAACCGATTAAACCTAAAACCATAGGTCAGAAAAAATATTGTACAACTATTGCGAATAACACAATAACTATAGGTGTAGGACCTGCCGGTACAGGTAAGACTTACCTTGCGGTTGCTATGGCAGTAACGGCTTTTCGCAGTAAGATTGTAAACAGAATTATTCTTACAAGACCTGCGGTTGAGGCAGGTGAGAAGTTGGGATTTTTGCCCGGCGATTTGCAAAGCAAAGTTGACCCGTACTTAAGACCTTTATATGACGCTTTGTTTGATATGCTCGGTGCCGAAACCTATCAAAAGTATGTCGAGCGTGGCAATATTGAGGTTGCGCCTCTTGCTTATATGCGAGGCAGAACTCTTGATGACAGCTTTATAATTCTTGATGAGGCGCAGAACACCACTTGCGAGCAGATGAAGATGTTTTTAACAAGACTCGGCTTTAACTCAAAAATGGTAATCACAGGCGATATTACCCAGATCGACTTACCGAGGGGTGCTAAAAGCGGTCTTAAGGATTGTATAAAAATCCTTAAAAATATTGACGGCATAGGTTGCTGCCGCTTTGACGAAAAAGATGTTGTGCGTCATAAACTTGTTCAGGATATTATTAAAGCCTATGCAAAGTATGAGAACACGAGAGATCGTGACTGATAAACAAATTTAATTTATTTTAATAAATTGAAAAATAATACGGAAGGATTTGAGCAAAATGCCAGATAACAAAATCAGAGTAGTAATCACAAACAAACAAAAAGCTGTTAAAATTCCAACAGGTATCCGAATGCTTGTAAGACGCTGCTGTAACGCCGTATTAAAACTTGAAAAATTTGAAGGACCGGCTGAGATCAGCGTAACATTTGTTGATAATGCACAGATTAAGGAGCTTAACAAGCAGTACAGAGATAAAGACATTGAAACTGATGTACTTTCTTTCCCAATGGGTGAAAACGGTGTGTATGACAAAGATATTGAAACAGGCGCACAGATTCTCGGCGATGTTGTAATTTCTATGGAAAAAGCAAGAGATCAGGCAGAGCTTTACGGCCATAGTTTCCAGCGTGAGGTAGGTTATCTTACAGCACACAGCGTACTTCATCTTCTCGGTTATGACCATATTGATAATATGGAGAGAGTTCGTATGCGTGAGAAAGAGGAGCTTATTATGGAACAGCTCGGACTTCCAGCATCTTCAAGCTACATAGTTGATGACGATATGGCTTGATTAAACTATGAAGAAACAGATTTTCGGTTTTAAATGTGCGTTTAAAGGAATTATAAGAACAATAAACAGCGAGTCGCATATGAGATTTCATATTGTGGCAGGAATTTATGTTATGCTGTTTTCAATGTTTTATTCCTTTTCGCCTACGCAATACGCTGTACTTGTTTTGCTGATAACTTCGGTTATGGCGCTTGAAACGGTCAATACCTGCGTAGAGGATTTGTGCGGTCTTGTTGCCGACAGATACGAACCTCTTGTTAAGTTTGCCAAGGATGCGGCTGCCGGAGCAGTGCTTACAGTTGCGTTGGGTGCGGCAGTGATTGCGTGTATATTTTTTCTTGATTTTAATGTAATTAACACTATATTTACCTTTTTTGCCGAAAATTTGCTTTACCTTATATTTCTTTTGATTTCAGCGGTGATTTCAGCATTTTTTGTTGTGCTTGGTCCTGTGGGAATTAAAGAAAAATTTATAAAATTAAAAAACAGACATTTAACAAAGGGGTAATGCATTTTGCTTGCCCCTAATTTTTTAAAACGGAGAAATTTATGAATACAAATGATAAATCAGCTTTTATTGCCATAGTCGGCAGACCGAATGTCGGTAAAAGTTCAATATTAAACAGACTTCTCGGCACGAAAATTGCAATTGTGTCAAGCAAACCCCAGACTACAAGAAACAGAATTACAGGTGTTCTTACAGAGGGCGAGTATCAGCTTGTTTTCTTTGATACACCGGGTATGCACAAGCCGAAAAATTCACTTGGCAAGTATATGGTTCGTTCCGTAAACGAGTCTGTTGGAGGCGTTGACTGCTGTATGCTCGTTGTTGAGGCGGATAAAAGCCCCGTACAAACCGAGCTTGACTTTATCGACAAATTTAAGGCTCTCGGTATGCCCGCAATTCTTGTTATCAATAAAATTGATATGATTAAGGATAAAGAAATATTGATGAAACAAATTCTTGAGTACAGCAAACTCTATGATTTTGAGGCTATTGTACCTGTCAGCGCAAGTGACGGCAACGGTATGAACGAATTGCTCGAGGAACTCAAGAATCAGGCGAGCGAGGGTGGTCATTTCTTTGAAGACGATACTCTTACAGACCAACCTGAAAGAGTTATTGCCTCTGAAATTATCAGAGAGAAAATCTTAAGACTTTGCAATGCCGAAATTCCGCACGGTACAGCCGTTGTTATTGAAAAAATGAAAACAAGAGATAACGGCATACTCGACATTGACGCAACAATTTTCTGCGAAAAAGAGTCGCATAAGCGTATTCTTATCGGCAAAAACGGTGCAATGCTAAAGAAAATCAGCACATTTGCAAGACAGGATATGGAAAGATTTTTTGATTGCAAAGTATTTTTGCAGGTGTGGATAAAGGTAAAAGAGGATTGGCGTAACCGTGCGCAGCTTTTGCAGAACTTTGGCTTTGACGAAAGTAATTTTGACTGATGAGCATATATATAAAATTAGCGGATTTTGCAGATTGCCAAAAAATTTGTGATATGCAAAGAATAGCTTTTTATGATATTTTAACAAGGTATCGTGATTATGATACAAACCCTGCTTGTGAAACGGTAGAAGTAATACAGAACAAATTTCGGCAACCTTTTACAAAATATTATTTTATTATGAAAGATGAAGAAATAATAGGTGCTGTAAGAATTGTTGAAATTGATAAAAGCACAAGGCGAATTTCACCTTTGTTTATACTTCCGCAATTTCAAAATTACGGTTATGCACAGCTTGCTATGAAGTGCATTGAGGAAGCTTATAAAAATATCAGTTGCTTTACACTTGATACCATAAAGCAAGAGAAAAAATTGTGCTATTTATATGAAAAACTCGGATATTTGAGAACAGGCAAAGAAGAACAGCTGCATGATAATATGACTATTGTTTTTTATGAGAAAAAATTCCAAAAAACACAGTTGTAATAATTTTCATAATATAAATTCGTTCATTTGTGAAACACTACAATCGGAGGTGTTTTTTATGGATGAATGGTATATGTGGAATGCATTTTTTACAACAGGCAATGTGCTCGATTATTTAAGGTATAAAAGTATTCAGGATACCAAAGATTTGGGCGCAGATACAATTCTCAGGGAGGAAACCGATGAAATTCCAGACGATGGGGCTGATAGTGAAAGAGCAAAATATAGGTGAACAGGATAAACTCGTTCACGCTCTGACCGCAACCAACGGCATTATCAAGGCTTTTGTCCGTGGCGCTAAAAATATTAAAAATCAAAAGTGTGCGGCGACCTCCTTACTCACATACTCCCGACTTACCGTGTATAAAGGTCGGGAGAGCTACATAATCGGTGATGCGATTCCCGAAAGGATTTTTTCAAAACTTAGGGGAGATGTTGTAAAAACCTGCCTTGCGCAGTATTTTTGCGAGCTTGCAATTACAATTTGTCCCCGTGAGCAAAATTCGGAGGAATTTTTGAAATTAATTTTAAATTCCTTATATCTTTTGTCGGAAAATAAGCGTTCGGCACAGCTTATTAAACCGTGCCTTGAAATGCGCCTTGCAAGTCTTGCGGGATATATGCCTGACCTTAGAATGTGCAGAATTTGCGGTGAATATTTGTGTGACAATATGTTTTTCCTTCCCAAAAGCGGTACTATTGAATGTGCGGATTGTCACCGTGAAAACGGAGATATGAAGATTTTGCTAAACCGTTCATCTCTTACGGCTTTAAGGCATACTGTTTATGCCGATGACAATAAACTTTTTTCTTTTGCATTACCTGAAAGCGACCTTGATGTACTTAACGAGGCGAGCGAAAATTATTTAAAATATATGTTTGAAAAGGATTTTTCAACGCTTAATTTTTATAAAACTATAAGTTAATTTAGGTATGATTATATGAACAGACATTATAAAACTCTTGAACTTGACAAGATTTTAAAATTACTTGCGGATCAGACAAGTATTGATGACGCTAAAGAAATGGCGTTGTCGCTTGAACCGCAGTTTGAACTTGAAAAAGTTAAAAAATTGTTAAAACAAACCGATGATGCGGTTGTTTTAAGCGGAAAATACGGAACACCGTCATTCGGCGGTGCAAAAAATTGTGCAAATGCATTACGCAGAGCAGAGGCGGGCGGCTGTCTTTCTACAGGCGAGCTTTTACAGATTGCCGAAACGCTTAGAATTATCCGTTCCGTAAAGGAATGGCATTCAAAATTTGCATCTACGGAAACTACACTGGACGGATATTTCAGCGGTCTTGTGTCGAATAAATTTCTTGAAGAGAAAATTACAAACGCTATTATAAGCGAGGACGAAATTTCCGATAAAGCAAGTTCAACGCTTGCGGATATACGCAGAAAAATTCGTACAGCATCCTCAAAGGCAAGAGAAGTGCTTGATAAAATTATTCACAGCACACAATATCTTAAGTATTTGCAGGACGCTATCGTAACTCAGCGTGACGGCAGATATGTTGTGCCTGTAAGAAGTGAATGCAGGGGCAATGTTCCGGGACTTGTGCACGATACTTCAGCAAGCGGTGCTACGGTATTTATTGAACCGATGGGCGTTGTGCAGGCAAATAATGATATAAAACTTTTGCGTTCAAAGGAAGATGACGAAATCGAAAGAATTTTGTTTGAACTTTCGGCGAATGCAGGAGATTTTGCAGATGCAATTATAGCAAGTTATAAAAATCTCGCTATTCTTAATTTTGTGTTTGCAAAGGCAAACCTCGCATATAATATGAGAGCTTCAATGCCGATTATGAATGACAGGGGCATTGTGGATTTAAAACAGGCAAGACACCCGATTATAGACAAAGACAAGGTTGTACCTGTTGATATTGTTCTCGGAAAGAATTTTGATACGCTTGTAATCACAGGCCCTAATACAGGCGGTAAGACCGTTACATTAAAAACTCTCGGTTTGCTCACACTTATGGCTATGTGCGGACTTCTTGTGCCGTGCGCAGACAACAGCGAGCTTTCGGTATTCCGCAGGGTGCTTGTAGATATAGGCGATGAGCAGAGTATTGAGCAGTCGCTGTCAACATTCTCGGCGCATATGACTAATATTATTCAGATTATCAAACTTGCAAATTCAGGTTCGCTTGTACTGATAGATGAACTCGGTGCTGGTACCGACCCTGTCGAGGGTGCGGCGCTTGCAATTTCAATTCTTGAAAAATTAAGGGATAAGCATGCAAAAATTGCAAGTACAACCCATTATGCGGAATTGAAGGAATTTGCTTTGCGTACCGAGGGCGTAGAAAATGCTTGCTGTGAATTTGATGTTACAACTTTAAGACCAACATACAGACTTTTGATTGGCGTGCCCGGTAAGAGTAACGCTTTTGCAATCACCAAAAGGCTCGGTATGGATGATGAAATTGTTGAGAGAGCAAAAGAGCTTGTTTCAAGCGAAAGCCGACAGTTTGAAGATGTTGTCGGTACTCTTGAAAAACGCAGACAAAGCCTTGAAAAGCAGATAGAAAACGCAAACCGACTCACCGCAAAAGCAAACACAGAAAAGCAAAAGGCGGAAAATGAAATTCGCAGAGCAAAAGAGAATGCCGAGCGTGAAATTGAGAGAGCAAAACAAGAGGCACAGCGCATTATTTCGAGGACAAGAGCGCAGGCTGACGCTTTGGTGGAAGAACTTGATAAGGCACGAAAGGCAAAAGAGATGTCTGCCGAGGCTCGTGCAAAGCTCAAAAAGAATCTCAATACAATGGAAAATAATGCTGACCCTGTTATGAAAAAACAGTCGGACGGCGAAAAGTACAAATTGCCAAGGCCGCTTAAGGTAGGCGACAGTGTGCTTATTTTTGACATTGACAAAAACGCAACCGTACTTGCGCCGCCGACAAAAGACGGAATGGTTCTTGTGCAGGCAGGCATTATAAAAACAAGAGTGAAAATTGATAATCTCCGACTTATTAAAGAGAAAAAGCAACAGCCACCGCAGTATTCCGCAAAAAGAAATGTACACAGTACTCTTGATGTTCGCCCGACTACGGAAGTGGATGTTCGTGGCGAAACCGCCTTTGACGCAATTATGATTGTTGATAAGGCAATCGACAATGCGGTGCTTATGAATATTAACCAGCTTACTATTATTCACGGCAAGGGTACAGGCGTATTAAGAAGAGAAATTCAATCATTCCTTAGAACTCATAAAGCCGTCAAAAGTTTTAGACTCGGAGTTTTCGGCGAGGGCGAAAGTGGCGTAACTATTGTTGAGTTGAAATAATGGATTAAAATGCCGAAAACCTAAATTTATGCGAGTTTCCGGCATTTGCTTTATCAAATGACTCTGTTTGTGGGAGAGAGTAATTAATGCAAATGTAATTATTGAGAAGAACGGAAAGGAAAAATGATATGAAGAAATGCAAACTTCTATTATTTGATTTAGACGGAACTTTATTACAGAGTGACAAAACAATGTCAAGTAAAACATTATTAGCTCTAAAAAAATGCAAGGAAAATGATATATTGATAGGTGTCTCTACCTCTAGAAGTGAACAGAATTCTTTAGTGTATTTAAATGAATTAATGCCCGATATTTTAATATCGAGTGGAGGGGCATTGGTAAAATACAAAACAGAATATATTTATAGGGCAGAATTTTCCGAAGAAGAAACGAATGCGATGATTGACATGGCAAGAAATATTTGTGGAAATGATTGCGAAATTACGATAGACACAATAGATGCACATTATTGGAATTATAAAATAGATCCTAAGAAGTTGGATAAGAGCTGGGGAGATAGTATTTATACAGATTTTTCGGATTTTAACGAATGTTCATTGAAAATGTGTGTTGAAATATTTAATCAAGATAAAGCAGATGAATTAGCTCATAGACTCTCTGATTGTGATTGTATTCGTTTCTCTGATGGATTTTGGTACAAGTTCACAAAAAAGAATGTGACGAAAGAAAACGCAATTATAAAGATTACGGAAGTATGTGGATTTAGTATAGATTCAATTATTGTTTTTGGAGATGACTATGCGGATATTGGGATGCTGGAATTATGTGGAATAGGTGTTGCAATGGGGAATGCAATTGACGAAGTGAAAGAGAGAGCTGATATTGTAATTGGTTCAAATGATGAAGATGGTATTGCGGATTTTATTGAGAATGAAATATTATAGATATGTAAATGGAGAGAAAATATGTTGAAAGTAAAATTTTATGATACAGTTAATGATGAACTATTGAGATTTGCAGTAGTAATCTCACAGAGTAACGGCAAGTGGGTATTTTGCAAGCATAAAGAAAGAGATACATATGAAGTACCGGGAGGACATAGAGAAGCCGGTGAGAATATTCTTGAAACTGCTAAAAGAGAATTGCAGGAAGAAACAGGTGCAGTCAGATTTGAGATAAAGCCAATCTGTGTTTATTCAGTAACAGGTAAAACCAGAGTAAATGATACAGGTGAAGAAACGTTTGGACTGCTTTGTTTTGCAGAGATAACAGAGTTTGCGAAAGAATTACATAGTGAAATGGAGAAAGTGGTTCTTATGGACGAATTGCCTGAGAACTGGACATATCCGTTGATACAACCGAAATTGATAGAAAAGTATTTACAGGAAAAATAATTCTATAATATGCAAAAAAGTCAATTTTAAAGCCGACCAATAAGCAATTATAAGCTTGTTGGTCGGCTTAGTTTTTATAAAGTATTAATCAATCGGAGTGAATCTCTGAATTTTTTTGCCGTCTTTTTCAATGATTTCTTTGAACATATCGTAAGGTCTTACCCAAAGTCCGCCGTCATTGTAAAGCGCTTTGTAAACTACGAGTTTTTCTCCTGTTTCGCTGTGCAGAGCAGTACCGATAACTTCATATTCATTTCCCTTGAAATGTCTGTATTTACCCGGCTTTACTTCTGTGTAAAAATGCTGTTCCTCAACCTGTGCATCTGTTGATTCTGTATTTTCGACAGGTTTTGTAATTTCTTCTGTAGAATTATCAGAAAAATCAACTTTAAAGCTGCCGTCGTTTACAACCAAAATTCTTGCAGAATACGGTTTCATATAAAGATTGTAGTAACCGTTTACATCAATAACCTCGTTATCGTTTAAAACATCTGTAAGTTTTGCGTTGCAGCCTGTGTCAAAATCTATCCATTCATCATGGTCTGTAAGGTTGAATGCAACAAATACAGTCTGATTATTTGTCCATCTTTTATAAACGAGCTTTTCGTTCATAATTTTTACATTTGCAAAGTCGCCGTACTTCAAAGCCTCAAGTGCAAGCCTGATTTTGCCGAGTTTTACAATATGGTCAAACAGTTTATAGTTTGGATTCGGAATACTGTCAAGGTCAAGACAAGGACGAAGTTCGTAATCGCTGTGGTTTGTTCTCATACCCTCAATGCCGTATTCACTGCCATAGTAAATTGACGGTACACCCGGCATTGTGTACATAAGGGTATAAACATTATTAAGGTGATTTTTGTCCTTTAATGAGCTTGCAATTCTGTTTACATCGTGGTTATCTACAAAGTTGTAGGTGTAAATGTTTCTGTAAATACCGCCGTTTGCAAACTGACGGTTAAGCGAATGTGCAATTTCAAAATAATTATGGTCGTTGTGGCTTGAATAAATACCCTTGTAACACTCGTAGTTTGTTGCGGAATCAAGGGTTTCACTGTTTGCCCAATGATTGTAGTCGCCGTGTGTAAGTTCGCCGTAAAGCCAAAAATCAGGCTTTTTAGATTTGCAGGTATTTCTTAATTTTTTGAAAAATTCTATGTCAATTACATCGGCAGCGTCAAGACGAAGTCCGTCAATGTCAAATTCGTCAATCCAAAATTCAGCCGCACCGAGAAGGTAGTTTACTACATCCTGATTCTGTAAATTGAGTTTAACAAGGTCGTAGTGACCTGCCCAACCCTCATATGTGAACGGATCTCCTTTTGGACTTGAACCCCAAAATCCGAGATTTTGGAACCAGCCGCAATACTGTGAATTTTGTAAATTCTGCTGTACATCTTTAAAAGCAAAGAAATCTCTGCCAACATGGTTAAATACACCGTCAAGAATGATTTTGATGCCGTTTTCGTGCAATGTTTTACAAATTTTTTTAAAGGATTCATTATCACCCAAACGACAGTCAACCTTTTTGTAGTCGATTGTATCGTATCCGTGAAAACTGCTTTCAAAAAGCGGATTAAAAACAATGCAGTTAATGCTCATTTTTTTAAAATGAGGAATCCAATCATAAATCTTGTCAAGTCGGTAAACAAGCTGACCGTCATTTTGTTTTGGCGCTCCGCACCAGCCGAGTGGATATATATTGTAAATTACTGATTCGTTAATATAGCTCATAAATAGGCTCCTTTCAGTTCTGTTTTGCAGGACTTTGTACAAAACTGTATTAAGTATATCACAAAATTGTCTATTGTGCAACTGAAAATTATGTGTTATAATTAATTTTACAACAATAAATTGAGGTGTTCGGCACTGTGTGTTTGAATACTCGTATTTCGGAGGATATAAATGCTTAAAATTCCTGAAAATAAAACAAGAAAAAGATTCAGAATTGCACAATGTATTTTTTATGCATTATTAGTTATGTTATGTTCTATGCCGTATATTCAGGGTGCAACTACAGACGGCAAATTTTTCTCTTACTCGGTGCTTGACCTTATGTCATTTATCGGCGGTACTGCAGACGGTACTCTCGGAGATGCATTTTTAAATTATGTAATGTACACTCCTATTTTAATTATTATACCGGTAATCGGATTTTTCTTTTGCCTTTTTGACAGAGAGAGAAACATAAAAAATATAGTATCTTTACTTTGTTGTGCGGCAGGCATTGTGGCCATACTTGCTATTGCAGGCGTTGCAATGAGCCTAGGTGCCATACTTTCAATTCTCATTTATCTTCTTATCTCATTTTTGACAACCATTGCTATAGTTGCACGATTTACAAAAGATTCTTCTGACGACAACAAAAAGCAGAACATAAGAAAATAATTTTAAAAAATTACAGCCTTGATTGTATGTGAAAATACGGTCAAGGCTGTTTTTGTTATTAAAATTCATTAAATACCATATGTGCGGGAATATTGTCAAGTACAAGCGGTGCGTCATAATCGTAACGCTTAAGTTTGCCGAACAATACGCCGAATGTGACAGAAGTGTTGTCCATCTGTGCAACCATAGCTTTATCGCCGATTTTGTTAGGTTTAAATGTTATGTCGACTGCTTCAATTCCGCCTTTAAAGTACCACGGACGGTCAATTCTGCCGTCATTATTTTTTACTTCGATTTTATATAACTTGTGCAATTCTCCGTTAAGGAAAAAGCTGTTCTCACTGCCGTTGCGGTTGTCGCCGACTCTGCTTGCGAGATTAAGCGAAAAACGGTTTTCGCCTCTCATATAATCTGCTGTAAGTCGCTGGTAGCTGTGAAGTCTTGGCTTTGAATAATATGTGCTGTCAATATAAACAGAGGTGTTTTCTTCTTTTAGCGTATATTGTGATTTGCCGACTTTTATTGTGCCGCTTGCGCTGAATACAGGCATAAAGCGTTTGAAATAAAAGTACTTTCTGTCACGCTTAAACGGTGCAACCTGGTCTAAAATATCTCCGCTTTTGTCATCTATATTAAATTCAAAACTTAAATCTGCCTTTCCGCCGAAGTCGTAGAAGTTACATTTTACGGTGCGTTCGTTTTTAACCTTTACTACGGCAAATTCAATGCGCTTGTCTGAAAAAACAAGCTGTCCGCTCTCTTTGCTTTCGGGAAGTTCTGTTCTGCCGAGAAGTTGTTTTTTGTAGGCAAAATCGGAAATTACATTGCCGTTTTTTAAATTTGCAAGCGCTATTTTTATGTAAAAATCAAGACCTGAGTTTTCTGTGGAAATATAAAGCGAAACTTCTCCCGTACTTAAAAAATAACTTACGCTCTCTTTTATGTGTTTATTCTGTTTACTTAGTTCTTTGTTAAAATTAAAATAAGGTTTTTTGGCCCAACCGGCACACATTACCTCTCCGTTTTCTTCAAAAATATTTTGTGGCATGGTATATTCATACTGCAAAATTATCCCTCCAAGTTTTTATGTGCATACAAATATACTATATCATAAACAGATAATGCTTTTCAAGAAAAATAACAAATTTGTAAGACGGTTATATAAAATATTTTTTGTAATATATTTTGTAAGAGAAGGGAGAGATGTTTGTGAAAAAGTTTTTTGCTGTTTTTGTCTGTATAATTTGTTTTATTTTTTGCTCGTGTACTGCCGATACCTCCGGAGAAAGCTACGAGCTTACAAGTGAAAATTGGCACGGCGTGCTTAAAGGCGGTGCGGAGGTGAGTTTGAGCTTTTCTGATAATACCGCCAAACTTACTCTGAAATCGGGTGAGGACAAAATCACAATTGACGGTTTATATGTAATTGATGAAAACAGTTTTATTATATTTAATCAGGAGTTTAAGCAGAGCTACAATTTTGATTATACGGTAAGCGGAGATAAACTTACTCTCGGTTATTGCGGAAATCAAATTGAAATTGAAAAACAGGTCGAAAATTAATTTATATTTTTCAAATTAAAGAGCATTTTTATTGATAATTAGATTGTTTTGTGATATAATGCTAATTATTATGCGGTAGTATAGGCTAAAATGACGATACTGCGATTTCGGGAGGTAGTGCCTTGGTTATTTTCGGGATTGACCCCGGCTATGCAATAGTCGGTTGGGGTGCAATCGGTTTTAAATCAAATACCTATAAGGCACTCGGCTTTGGTGCGGTTGAAACGCAGGCAGGTATGGATTTTAATTACAGACTTGAGTATATTTATGATGAAATCTTTAATGTGCTTAATCGTTGCCGCCCCGATGCGCTTGCAATAGAAAAGCTGTATTTTCAAAACAATCAGAAAACGGCAATTATGGTTGCGGAGGCAAGAGGAGTTATTCTGCTTGCCGCACAAAAACTGAAAATACCGATTTACGAATACACGCCGTTGCAGGTAAAAACTGCCGTTACAGGTTACGGCAAGGCAAAAAAGCCGCAGGTTATGGAAATGACACGCAAACTTTTACATTTGTCGGAAGTGCCGAAACCCGATGATACGGCGGATGCACTTGCGATAGCTATTTGCCACGCTCAGGCGGCAGGTTCGGCACTTAGAAGAACGATGTTTGAAAGGAGAATAGGGGAATGATTTATTCGGTAAGGGGAAAACTTATACATACGGAAAATTCTGCGGCAGTAGTTGAGTGCGGCGGAGTAGGTTACCTTTGTCAGACTACAATGAATACCCTAAAAACGCTCAAACTTAATTCCGAGGTAACTCTTTATACCTACCTTAATGTGCGTGAAGATGCAGTCGATTTGTTCGGATTTGCAACTCAAAACGAACTTGCAACCTTTAAAACACTTATAAGCGTAAGCGGAGTCGGCCCTAAAGCGGGACTTTCTGTTTTGTCCGAACTTACCGCAGAACAGGTAGCTATGGCTATAGCGACCGATGATATAAAAACAATTACAAGAGCGCAGGGCATCGGCAAAAAAATTGCCCAGCGCATTATACTTGAACTTAAGGACAAGCTTGCAAAATCAGAACAGACTCAATCGGGCAATGTACAAATGCCGCAGACTGCCGGCGGAAATGTAGCGAAGGCAATAGAGGCACTCGGTGTGCTTGGCTATACACCTGCCGATGTTTCGCCTGTTCTTGCAAATTTTGACGCAGGTTTGCCTGTTGAACAGCTTATAGCAATGACATTAAAACAGATGGGAAGAAATTGATAAATGAGTAAACCGGAGTTTTCGGATGAATTTGACTTTGAAAACAGAATACTTGATACATCAGAAATCCCTGAAGACAATATAGAGGGAGATAATCCTTTGCGTCCGAAAACCCTTTCGGAGTATATCGGACAGGAAACCGCAAAGGAAAATCTTAAGGTTTTTATTGAGGCTGCAAAAATCAGAGGAGAGTCGCTTGACCATGTACTTTTATACGGCCCTCCCGGACTCGGTAAAACAACACTTGCGGGAATTATTGCAAACGAACTCGGAGTTTCTTTAAGAATCACCTCCGGTCCTGCAATAGAAAAACCGGGTGACCTTGCCGCCTTACTTACAAACCTCAATCAGGGCGATGTGCTTTTTATAGATGAAATTCATCGTTTGAGCCGTTCGGTAGAGGAAATACTCTATCCGTCAATGGAAGATTTTTCAATAGATATTATTACGGGTAAGGGTCAGATGGCAGCTTCGTATCACTTGCCTTTGCCTAAATTTACGCTTGTAGGCGCTACAACAAGAGCAGGACAGCTTACAGCGCCCTTGCGTGACCGTTTTGGCGTAATTTTAAGACTTGAATTATACACGCCGCAGGAACTTGCGGAGATTGTAACACGAAGCGCAGGTATTCTTGATATAGAAATCAAACCTGACGGTGCGCTTGAAATTGCGTCACGCTCAAGAGGTACACCACGAATTGCAAACAGACTTTTAAAGCGTGTGCGTGACTTTGCACAGGTTATGTCTGACGGAATTATTACCTGCGATACGGCCCGTCTTGCTCTTGAAAGACTTGAGATAGACGAACTCGGACTTGACAGGAATGACCGACGACTTCTTGAGGCGATACTGAATTTCTATAACGGCGGTCCTGTTGGTGTTGAAACTCTCGCAGCGGCTATCGGTGAGGAAGCAGTAACCATTGAAGATGTTTATGAGCCGTACCTGCTGCAAATCGGTTTTTTAAGCAGAACACCGAGAGGCAGATGTATTACGGCGGCGGCTTGCCGTCACCTCGGATATGATTTTCCGAAAGGTGCTGTAAATGCAATGCCGACACAACCTAATCTTTTTGATAAAAACTCACAAAATTAATAAATACAACTTTAAATACAAAACTTGGAGGAAAAACAATTATGGGAAGACTTTTTGGTACAGACGGCGCAAGGGGCGTGGCTAATACAGAGCTTACAGCCGAGCTTGCAATGAATATAGGCAGAGCAGCCGCAATGGTGCTTGTAAACGATGAAGTTAAGCATCCGACGATTCTTATCGGTAAAGACACAAGACTTTCGGGCGATATGCTTGAGGGTGCGCTTATTGCAGGTCTTTGCTCGGTAGGTGCAAATGTTAAACTTTTAGGTGTAGTTCCTACTCCGGCAGTTGCTTATCTTGTAAAGAAATACAATGCAGATGCAGGTGTAATGATTTCTGCATCTCACAACCCGTTTGAATTTAACGGAATCAAAATTTTCAGTTCAGAGGGATACAAACTCCCGGATGACCTTGAAAACAGAATCGAAGAAATCGTACTTGACCACGCAGTTCCGTATGCGACAGCAAATGACAGCGAAATCGGCAGAGTAGATACTCTTGAGTCTGCAGTTGATGATTATATTAATCATGTTGCAGAGGCTGTCGGCGAAGATTTAAGCGGTATGGAAGTTGCTCTTGACTGCTCAAACGGTTCATCTTCAAGAACCGCCGAAAAGCTTTTTACAAAACTCGGCGTTAAGGTTCATATGCTTTTTGACGAGCCTGACGGTATTAATATCAACAAAGACTGCGGTTCAACCCATACAAAGAAATTACAGGAATATGTACGCAAAAATAAGCTTAGTGCAGGTCTTGCTTTTGACGGTGATGCAGACAGATGTCTTGCGGTTGACGAAAACGGTAATCTTGTTGACGGTGACTTTCTCATTGCCATTTGCGCAAACGATATGAAGAAGAACGGCAAGCTCAAGAAGAACACAGCAGTTGGCACTGTTATGACCAATATGGGCTTTTCAAAATTCTGCGAGGCTAACGGCATTGATTTTGTTTCCACAAAGGTCGGCGACCGTTATGTACTTGAGTCAATGCTCCAGAACGGCTATAATATCGGCGGCGAGCAGAGCGGACATATTATTTTCCTCGACCACTCAACAACAGGTGACGGTGAACTTTCGGGTGCTATGCTGCTTTCAATTATGAAACGCACAGGCGAAAAACTAAGCGATCTTGCAAAGATTATGGAGCGTTATCCGCAGGTACTTATCAATGTTAAGGTAAGCAACGAGGGCAAACTTTCTTTCTATACGGATAAGGAAGTTAAAGCGGAAATTAATCGTGTAACGGAAATTCTTGGCGATACAGGCAGAATTTTAGTTCGTGTATCAGGTACGGAACCACTCGTAAGAGTTATGCTTGAGGGCGAAAATCTTGAGCAGATTCAGACTCTTGCAGAAGAGGCAGCACAGGTAGTAAGGGAAAGATTGGCATAATGCGTTTATCTGAAAATTGGAAGGATTATGAGCTTATTGACGCTTCTGACGGAGAGCGACTTGAGCGTTGGGGCAATATTATTTTAATTCGTCCCGATCCGCAGATTATCTGGTCAACAGAAAAGAAAAATCCGCTTTGGTATTCGGCTCACGCACGCTATCACCGCAGCAACAAAGGCGGAGGCAGCTGGGAGCAATACAAAAAAATCCCCGCACAATGGAGTATAAATTACGGCAGCCTTACATTTAACATAAAGCCTATGGGATTTAAACACACGGGTGTTTTTCCCGAACAGGCTGTGAATTGGGACTTTGCCGCAGAAAAAATAAAAAAAGAGGGCAGACATCTTAAAATATTAAACCTTTTCGGCTACACCGGCTGTGCAACGCTTGCGTGTATGAAAGCAGGTGCAAGCGTGTGTCATGTAGACGCTTCAAAAGGTATGGTACAGTGGGCAAAAGAAAACGCTGTATCAAGTAATATTGCCGACAAACCCGTAAGATGGCTTGTTGACGATTGTGCAAAATTCGTTCAGCGTGAAATCAGAAGAGGCAACCGATATGACGGTATCATTATGGATCCGCCGTCATACGGAAGAGGCCCGGGCGGTGAAGTTTGGAAACTTGAGGAACAGCTCTATCCGTTGGTTGAACTTTGCAGACAGGTTATGTCAGATGACCCTGCTTTCTTTATTCTTAATTCCTACACAACAGGTCTTTCGTCTGCGGTTATGGAGTATTTGCTCGGCGTTTTGCTGAAAACAAAATTCGGCGGTAAGGTTTCAAGCAGTGAAATCGGATTGCCTGTAACTGACACAGGACTTGTTCTGCCGTGCGGCTCAACAGCTATCTGGGAGAAGTAATTAATGAAGTTTATCTCTATTCAAAATATATTTTTTTCTTATATGTCCGAAGACGAGGGTCAGCCTATAGTAAATGCAGTTGACGGTGTGTCTTTGGAAATAGAAAAGGGCGAGTTTGTAGCCTTGCTTGGTCATAACGGATGCGGAAAATCAACTGTCGCCAAACATCTGAATGCAATGCTTGTTCCCGACAAAGGAAAAGTATTTGTTGACGGCGACGATACGGCAGATGAAGAAAAAACTCTTGATATTCGTAAAAAGGTAGGTCTTGTACTGCAAAATCCCGACAATCAGCTTGTAGCAAGCGTTGTTGAAGAAGATGTTGCGTTTGGTCCGGAAAACCTCGGAGTTGAACCGTCTGAAATAAGGCGTAGGGTTGATGAAGCACTGAAAGCCGTTGATATGTACGATTTCAGAAAAGACGCACCTTACAAACTTTCGGGCGGTCAGAAACAAAGAGTTGCTATTGCGGGCATACTTGCAATGCAGCCTGACTGCATCGTACTTGACGAACCTACCGCAATGCTTGACCCGAACGGCAGAGAAGAGGTTATGTCAACCCTTTTAAAATTGAATAAAGAAAAAGGTATTACCGTTGTGCTTATTACACATTATATGGATGAGGCGGTACTTGCCGACAGAGTAATTGTAATGGACAGCGGTAAGGTGCTCACAGAGGGAACACCCGACAATGTTTTTTCACAGGTTGAACTTTTGAAAAAGCACAGACTTGATGTTCCGCAGGCAACAGAGCTTGTCTACCGACTTATCGGCTGCGGTGCGAAAATTGACAAAATGCCGCTTGACAGTGACGAATGCGTCGATTTGCTTATGGAGGTGTTGAAATGAGTATCCTTGAACTAAAGAATATTTGCTACACCTACGGAGTAGGAACACCTTTTGAAAAAAAGGCGGTTAATGATGTCAGTTTTTCCGTAAATAAGGGAGAACTTATCGGAATTATCGGTCATACCGGTTCGGGTAAGTCAACGCTTGTGCAAATGCTTAACGGACTTATGAAACCGACAAGCGGTCAGGTTTTGCTTGACGGAGTTGATATATGGGACAAGCCAAAGGAAATTCGTAAAATACGCTTTAAAGTGGGTATGGTTTTTCAGTATCCCGAATATCAGCTCTTTGAAGAAACCGTATACAAAGATATTTCTTTCGGCCCTTTCAACAAAGGACTTTCACAAGAAGAAATTGATAAAGAGGTTCGCAGAGCCGCAAAATTTACGGGCATAAAGGACGAACTTTTGTATAAATCACCTTTTGACTTGTCGGGCGGAGAAAAGCGCAGAGCGGCTATTGCCGGTGTAATAGCAATGGACCCTGATGTACTCGTGCTTGACGAACCGACGGCAGGGCTTGACCCGATGGGCAGAGATGTACTTTTAAGTCAGATAGTACGCTATCACAAAGAAAGACAGAACACGGTTCTGCTTGTTTCTCACAGTATGGAGGACATTGCCCGTGTGGCAGACAGAATTGTGGTTATGAATAAATCAAAGCTCGTTATGTTTGACGAAACTCAAAAGGTTTTTGCGAGAGGTGACGAGCTTGAAAAAATAGGTCTGCGTATTCCGCAGATAACAAAAATAATGTCACAGCTCAGAAAAAGGGGAGTAGATGTGCCTGAGGGCATACTGACTGTTGATTCAGCGGTTGATTACCTTCTTCCTTATATAAAAAAGGAGGCAAGGTAATGGTAAGAGATGTAGCTTTCGGTCAGTATTTCCCCGCAAAGAGCCTTATACACAAACTTGACCCACGAGCAAAAATTATTATGCTTATTGCTTTTCTGGTGCTTGTGTTCTGCACATTTAACTATGCCGCTCTTGCCGTTGTGGCAGTATGCACAGCCGCTATAGTTCTTATGAGCGGAGTGCCTGTAAAGTTTTATTTTAAAAGTTTAAAAATTATTATTTTCATAGTAATAGTAACTTCAATATTAAATCTGTTTTACGGTACGGGAGATCCGATATGGCAGTGGGGAATAATTAAAATTACGGTAAACGGAATTAACCGTTCCGTGTTTGTAACGGTTAGAATTATTTGTCTTATTCTTGCAAGCTCTGCTCTTACTTTTACAACATCTCCGACAGAGCTTACGGACGCAATCGAAAGATTGATGAAGCCTTTAAATAAAGTACATTTTCCTGTACACGAAATTGCTATGATGATGTCGCTTGCACTGCGATTTGTGCCTACTTTGCTTGAAGAAACCGATAAAATTATGCAGGCGCAGAAAGCAAGAGGAGCAGACCTTGAGGGCGGTAATGTCATTGCACGAATAAAAGCATTGATTCCTATTCTTGTTCCGTTGTTTGTTTCATCGTTCAGAAGAGCGTATGACCTTGCAACAGCTATGGAATGTCGTTGCTATCACGGCGGCGAGGGCAGAACAAGAATGAAGAGTATTCATATGGCAAAAAGAGATGTTATCGGTTTGATAACAGTTGGACTTGTAATTTGCGGAGTGGTTTTATGCAACATATTGATTCCGGCAGCACTTTAAGGAATTTTAAACTTACAATTTCATATGACGGCAGGCAGTTCCACGGTTGGCAGATTCAGAACAACGCAATGACTGTGCAGGAGGCTTTTCAGACTGCATTGTCTAAAATTATCGGTGATGATTTTGATTTAAAAGGGTGCAGCCGTACGGACAGCGGAGTTCACGCAAATATGTACTGTATAAGCCTTAAAACTTCACATCCGATTGCCGATGTAAGGTTAAAAGCGGCATTAAACCGATGGTTGCCGCTTAGTATTGCGGTGCTTGACTGTGAAGAGGCAGACATTGATTTTCACGCAAGATACAGTTGCACAAGCAAGGAATATATTTATAAAATATGGAACACCGAAGTGCGAAATCCGTTTCTTGACGGTTATGCTCTTCATTACAGATATAAGCTTGACGAAGATATGCTTAACAGTGCGGCGCAGGCTTATGTGGGTACTCATGATTTTACTTCTTTTTGCACTCTCGACAGCAGAGAAAAAGGAGATATGACACGAACAGTAAAAGCTTTTTCGGTTACAAGAGAGGGCAATCTTGTAACTATGAAAGTAGAGGCTGACGGATTCCTTTATAATATGGTAAGAATTATGGTCGGTACTCTTTTAAGGATTCAGCAGGGAAAGATACCTGTTGACGGAATTGCGGGTATAATCGAAAAAAAAGACAGAAAATTTGCAGGCCCTACAGCACAGCCCTGTGGTCTGTATCTTAACAGGGTTAATTACGATTAAGGGGTTATTTACCTGAAGGAGTGAACAGAAATGTTTTCCGGTAAATTTGAGAAATCTAAAGATAATTCAAAAACAAAATCAAAACCAAAGTCAAAAGGTCATCGCTTTGCCGAAACAAAAGCAAAAAAGACTGACCGTGATGTTATAAGTTACGAAGATGTACCGCTTGAGGACTATGAACTTGAAAAAACAGAAATGTCGCCTGCGGCAGTCAAGAAAATAATTATTTCCGTATGTGTGGTACTTGCGGCAGGACTTGTAGTATTTGCTTTTGCCAACAGAGACAGACTTTCGCCCGAAAGTATTGCAAACTGGTGGACATACGATGTACTCGGCAATGCGGGTAACGGATATCCCGTATCTATTACGGGAACAGAGGTTAATACAAATAACTTTGTGCTTTCTGACGGACACATAGCTTATGCATCTGATACTTCCTTTGTCACTTTAAATTCATCGGGAAGTGATATATTCAGTACACAGCTTAAGTATTCAAAGCCGATTCTCGTAAGCAACAAAAATATGTTCCTTACATATGACCTCGGCGGCAAAGGATACGAAGTAAACTCGCTTGATAAGCAGCTTTTTGCATCAAATACGGATGATGATATTTACACTGCCGATATTGCATCTAACGGTGTATATGCAATTGTTACCGAGGGCAACGGTTATCTTTCTACACTTTTGGCTTTTAATAAAGATAATAACAGAATTTTTAAATATTCTTTTTCGGAATATTATATTACTTCGGTTACATTAAACAGTAACGGTACAGGCTGTGCCGCAACGGGTATAACTACTGAAAACGGTAAAGTTATTTCCGCAGTATATATGCTCGATTTTTCAAAGCAAGAGCCTGAACAGGTTATAAAAATTGACGGTGATGTAATTATCGCATCAAAATATTTGACCGACAACAGAGTTACACTTGTGGGCAATACAGCGTCTTATGTTGTAAAAAAAGGCGATGAGAATTTTGTAACAAATTCTTATGAGTCAATGACACTTTCAAATTATTATTTTAATATGGATACATTGACATATGCGGTTGCACTCTCAAGAAGCGGCGACGGCAGAAGTTGCTCGGTTTATACATATGATTCAAACGGCTCTCAAAAATCTAAAATCGATACAGACAGCAAAGCTGACGCCATTTCGGTTTACAAGGACAAAATCGCTTTGCTTGACGGAAATACCGCAAATGTTTACAATACAAAGGGCGATAAAGTATTCGCAACCGAAACGGGCGCAGGTTCTAAAAATATAATTCTTTCTTCCGATACTACAGCTTATGTGCTGAGTGTAAATCAGATAAGATTTATTGAACTTAATAATAATCAGAAAGCAACCGAGAAAGTTGCGACTGATGATAATGCCTAAAGAGGGGAATTTATGATACTTGACATAATTTTTCTTGCTGTTATAATTATCTTTATTATCAGCGGAGCAATCAGAGGTTTTGCAAGAGCAATTATGAATATAGCTGCGGTTGTAGCATCGGCTATACTCTCAAATTTGCTTTCGGGTGTAATATCGGACTGGATTTTTAATTCTTTCGTCAGAAATGATTTAATAGCAAACCTCAACAATGCGGTAACAAATACAGAAATTTCCGTAAACAGTGCACTCGGCGATTTGCCGGGATGGGTGTCTTCTGTAGTTTCTTTTTTCTGCAACTTGTTTAATTTTGATGAAAAAAGACTTGTAGATTGCTTTGTGGGAACGGCATCAACAGCTAAACTTACAGCCGTTCAGGTTACCGATAATTTTGTAAAACCGATTGTAACGGGTATATTCTCATTTTTTATTGCAATAATATTATTTATACTTTTGATAATTATTTTTAAATTGATTATTAAACTTGTAAATAAATTATTTGAATTACCTGTAATAAGTCCGATTAACAGAGTGCTCGGCGGTGTTTTCGGTGCTGCCGAGGGTATAGTTGTTGCTTTAATATGCCTTGCAGTGCTTGCGGTAATAATGGACTTTACAAATTCAACCGCTGTGCTCAATGAGGGAATAAGCGGAGTTGCTTTTTCAATTTTCAAACGCTGAATATAATAAAGGGGAATGAAAATGGACAACGAAAATAAAAAGATAATTAAGCAAAAATCAGATTTATGGACAGTACCGAACATACTTACATATTTGAGATTTGCACTTGTCGTACCGTTTGTTATTTTGTTTTTAAATGAAAAATATTTGGAGTCAGCAATATGTATTGGTTTGTCGGGTATTTCGGATTGTCTTGACGGATTTTTTGCAAGAAAATTAAATCAGGTAACTCAACTCGGAAAGTTGCTTGATCCTATTGCGGATAAAATTACTTTAATTTCGGTTATGTTTTGTATGGCTTTTTATGCGCCTAATGTAATACCGATTCTTGTAGTCTTAATAGCAAAAGATGTGGCAATGCTGATTGGCGGTGTTTCTCTTTTAAAAAGGAAAATAACTCCTCCAGCCGCCGAATGGTTTGGTAAACTTGCAACAATAGTTTTTTATTTTGCTGTATGTATAATAGTCTTTTTAAAGGCGGTTATAAATTACGAAAATTTGTTAATAGACGATATTTTACTTTCGATTACAGCTGTTGTTATGCTTTACGCACTTTACAGATATGCTAAAATTTTTATGGCACTTATAAAAGAGGACAAGGCAAAAAAGAAAGAAAAAAGCAAACAATAATCTCATTTTACTAAAAAATTTAGAAAAAACGACAAAAAAGAATTGCAAAATTTTCTGTTATGATATATTATATATGGTAACAGATTTAAATAGTGTTTAATTTTAACGATGTTTAAACTTGCGGTATTGTTTATCGCTTAAATAATTTATGTATAAAGGAGCAGACTATGCTTTGTAGCAGATGCGGAAAACGACCTGCTGTCGTTTTTGTTTCAACAAACAATCCACAGGATGAAGCCACAAAGGGTTATTGCCTTACTTGCGCAAAAGAGCTTGGCATAAAGCCTGTTGAGGACTTAATAAATAAGATGGGAATTTCAGATGATGATCTTGAAAATGTGCAGGATCAGATGGATTCCCTTATGGAGAATATGGGTGAAAACGGCGACCTTTCTCAACTTATGCAGCAGCTTGGTGCAGACAACCTTGCTGAAAGTATGGGCGAGTTAGGCGAAGACGGAGGCAGTGAGGACGATGATTTCTCACACGGCGCACCGACATTCCCGGCTTTCTTCAATAATATTTTCGGTGCTAAAAACGGTGAAAACAATACCGACGGTTCCGCTAAGAGCGGCGGCAAAAAGAAAGAGAAAAAAGATAAAAACAGAAAACACCTTAACCTTTATTGTGAGGATCTTACCAGAAAGGCAAGAGAGGGCAAAATTGACAATATTGTCGGCAGAGATAAAGAAATTGAGCGTGTTATTCAGATTCTTTCACGCCGTACAAAGAATAACCCTTGCCTTATCGGTGAGCCGGGTGTAGGTAAAACAGCGATTGCAGAGGGGCTTGCTTTAAGAATTGCAGACGGCAATGTTCCGCAGCGCCTTAAGAATAAAGAAATTCATCTTCTTGACCTTGCTTCACTCGTTGCGGGAACACAGTTCAGAGGACAGTTTGAAAGCCGTATTAAAGGACTTGTTGCCGAGGTTAAGGAAAACGGAAATATTATTCTTTTCATTGATGAAGTACATACACTTGTCGGTACAGGTGATAATGAGGGAACAATGAATGCTGCCAATATTCTTAAACCCGCACTTTCAAGAGGCGAGGTTCAGGTTATCGGCGCAACCACATTTAACGAATACAGAAAATATATTGAAAAAGACTCTGCGCTTGAGAGGCGTTTCCAGCCTGTAAAGGTAGGCGAGCCTACTATTGCACAGACTGTTGACATTATTGCAGGCGTAAAAGGATATTATGAACAGCATCACCATGTTACTGTTGATAATGAAATTGTACGCAAGATTGTTGTGCTTTCAGAGAGATACATTACAGACAGATTCTTACCTGATAAAGCAATCGACCTTCTTGACGAAAGTTGTGCGTGTGCCGCTCTCCGTAATAAAAATATGGAAAAACACGACAAACTTATTGACGAACAGCAAAAACTTAATTTGCAGAAAGAGGCAATCTCCACTGCTGATGAAATCGACTACGAAAAACTTGCAAATGTAAATACCGCTCTTGCAAGAGTTGATTCTGAACTTTCAAAAATTGATCCTGAAACCCTTGTTTCTAAGGTTACAGAAGAAGATATTGCTACAGTAATCGAATTGTGGACAGGTATCCCTGCATCAAGAATCAGAGAAAACGAACTTGCTAAACTTGCAGGTATTGAAGATGCTCTTAAAAAGAAAATTATCGGTCAGGACGAGGCGGTGGAAGTTCTCGCATCTGCAATTAAACGCAGCAGAGTGCAGATTTCTCCAAGACGCAGACCTGCATCGTTTATTTTCGTAGGTCCTACAGGCGTCGGCAAAACCGAACTTGTAAAGGTACTCAGTCAGGAACTTTTCGATACTCCTGAAACTCTCATACGACTTGATATGTCGGAATTTATGGAGAAACACTCCGTGTCTAAGATTATCGGTTCACCTCCGGGATATGTAGGTTATGACGAGGCAGGACAGGTTACGGAAAAAGTAAGACGCAGACCGTACTCTGTACTTCTTTTCGATGAAATCGAAAAAGCACATCCTGATGTACTCAACATTCTTCTTCAGATTCTCGATGAAGGTAAAGTTACAGACGCGCACGGCAGAGCAGTAAACTTTGAGAATACTGTAATTGTAATGACTTCTAATGCAGGTTCGGCAAATAAAGAGAATGCTCTCGGCTTCGGTAAGTCATCGGAAGAGGCGTCTAAAGAAAAGGTAATGAAGGCTCTTTCGGAGTTTCTTCGCCCAGAGTTTATTGCCCGTGTTGATGAAATCATTGTATTTAACAGCCTTAAGGAAGATGATTTTGTAAAGATAGCCAACCTTATGCTTTCAGAGTATGTTCCTACAATGGAAGAAAAGCACATCAAGTTTAGCTTTGATGAAAAGGCTTGCGAGTACCTTGCAAAAAAATCTTGCAACGGCAGCAGTGGTGCAAGAGATCTTAGAAATACTATCAGAAGAGAAGTAGAAGAAAAGATTGCCAACGCAATGATAGAGGCAGGCTCGGCATCGCTTTCAGCAATTAATATTACATCTGACGGCGAAAGCATTAAACTTGAGTCGGTTTAATAAATTTATTTATAGTTAATAATTAAAGGAGCTGTAAAAAACAGCCTAAATAAAAAACGACTGCATTATAACCGAAAGGTAGAAATGCAGTCGTTTTTTATTTGATCTTATTTGCTAAGAAAATCAGAATTTAATTTTTTCTGCAATGTACTCGTTAAGTTTGTCGATAGCAACTCTTTCTTGAGCCATTGTGTCACGATCACGGACTGTTACGCAGCCGTCATCAACTGATTCAAAGTCATATGTGATGCAGAACGGTGTACCGATTTCGTCCTGTCTTCTGTAACGCTTACCGATTGAACCTGCATCATCGTAATCAACCATAAAGTCTTTGGCAAGCATATCATAAACTTCCTGTGCTTTATCGTTGAGCTTTTTAGAAAGAGGAAGAACAGTTGCCTTGAACGGTGCAAGTGCAGGGTGGAGGTGGAGAACAACTCTTGTGTCTTTCTCGTCGATAACTTCTTCGTCGTAAGCCTCAACCACAATTGCAAGGAACAGACGCTCAACACCGAGTGACGGTTCAATTACATATGGAATGTACTTTTCATTTGTCTGTGGGTCAAAGTATTCAAGTGACTTGCCGCTTGTGTTCATATGCTGTGTAAGGTCATAGTCGGTTCTGTCAGCAACGCCCCAAAGTTCGCCCCAACCGAATGGGAAGAGGTATTCAAAGTCTGTAGTAGCTTTTGAATAGAAGCAAAGCTCTTCTTTTGCATGGTCACGAAGTCTTAAGTTTTCGGCTTTCATACCAAGTGAGTAGAGCCAGTCACGGCAGAAACCTCTCCAGTATTCAAACCACTCAAGGTCTGTACCTGGCTTGCAGAAGAACTCAAGTTCCATCTGCTCAAATTCACGAACACGGAAAATAAAGTTGCCCGGTGTAATCTCGTTTCTGAAAGACTTACCGATCTGCGCAACGCCGAAAGGTACTTTCTTACGGCTTGTTCTCTGAATGTTTGCAAAGTTTACGAAAATACCCTGTGCAGTTTCCGGACGAAGATAAATTTCGTTTTTGCTGTCCTCTGTAACACCCTGGAATGTTTTAAACATAAGGTTGAACTGACGAATATCTGTAAAGTTGTGCTTACCGCACTGTGGGCAAGGAATTTGCTTTTCTTTAATATATTCAGTCATTTTCTCGTTTGACCAGCCGCTTACATTTGTACCGTCAAAATCTTCGATAAGGTTGTCTGCACGGTGACGGGTTTTACATTCCTTACAATCCATAAGCGGGTCAGAGAAACCGCCGAGGTGACCCGAAGCTACCCATGTCTGCGGATTCATAAGAATTGCAGAGTCAAGCCCTACATTATACTTGTTTTCCTGAACAAACTTTTTAAGCCAAGCCTGCTTGATATTATTCTTGAGAGCCATACCGAGTGGGCCGTAGTCCCATGTGTTTGCAAGTCCGCCGTATATTTCCGAACCCGGATATACAAAGCCTCTGCCTTTACAAAGAGCAACAATTTTGTCCATAGTCTTTTTTGAATTGTCCATATCTGTAACCTCATTTCAAATATTTACAAAATCATATATATAAAATTATACTATTAAATAATACTACAAACTGCCGCTTATGTCAATTAAAATGTGGTAATATACTTTTATTTAGTTGTTAAAATAGTTGTTAAAATTTTGATAAAAAATTTATTAATTTATATAAAATGCCTTGCATTTCTTTAAAAAATAGTGTATAATAATTATACTCACAAATTTGAGTAAATAAAAGGAGGATTTTCCAATGAGAAAAACAAATAAGGTTCTCAGTCTTACAGTTGCAGGACTTATGGCATTTTCTACATCTGCCGTAACCGCTTTTTCAGTATCAGCAGCTGAAGATGTAACCGAAACAAAAATTTATTTTGAAGTTCCAACCGAGATTTGGGCAGACGCTTTAGTAAAAACAGATGTAAGTGCACTTAAGGTTTACGCTCATACATATGCAGTTGCCGGAGACCCTGATTATAAGGAAACGTCATGGCAGACAAAGGGTGAGGTTTGTAAATATGTCAGTGGCAACATCTATTCGTACGATATTGATGCAAAATATAAAAGAACGCTTAAAGATGGTGCGGATTATGTAGCTATTTTCTCAATTGTAGGCGACAAGAGCTATCAGACATGTAATGTAACCATGGGCAAGTCATGCTACGGCGATACAATCGTTGTTACAGGCGAAACATACGAAAACTCTCAAGACTCACAGAAAAAGGACTATAGATCAGTTTGGAAGAGCGAAGCTAATGCCGCTGTTTACGGTCCTAAGCTCGAAATCACATCAACAGGTCGTGTAGTAGGCGAGAGCATTCCTACAAGTATCACAGCTGAAGAAATGGTAGCTCAGTTCCTCCATGAATATGGTGTAAAGAATGCTTCTATCCTTACTCCTGAAAAGGTACAGGAAACTTGTGCAAACAAGTTCATCAATGCAGCTCCTAAGGATGTTTACGATTTATATGTATCTAAGTATGCCGATGAGCTTGCTGCTCCTGAAACATATCCTAACACAGCATCTGCTGAAAAAATTGCTGAATACCTCGGCGTTACACCTGAAGCTGAATCTACATATGTAGTAGCAGGTTCAGAAGAGATTTGCGGTGTTTTATGGAAGGGTAGCCCGGAAGAAGCTCCTGAAAATGTAATGACAAAGAATGCTGACGGTACATATACAAAGGTATTTAGCGGAGTTGCTCCTGCTGAAAAGCTCCAGGTTAAAGTTGCTGAGAATACAGCTAACGGCGAGCAGAACTGGATTGGCGATGCTACAGGCAATAATATAACATTTGATGTAACAGATACATGTGATGTTACTGTTACATACAACCCATCAACAAGCGAAATTACAGTAACAGGTGATGCAGTAAAGCTTGTTACAGATATTGAAATCACAAGCATGCATGCTGTTGGTAACGGTGATCCTGATGATGAATCATGGTTAAACGGCATAGCTTGGGATCCAACAGCTAATGAGATGGAGCAGGTTGCAGACAAGGTTTATGAGATTACATATCATAATGTACCTGAGTTTGACAACTACCAGGTTAAGTTCGCAGCTAACGGCACATGGGCTGACAGCTGGGGCGGTGCAGAAGAGAACTTCACACCTGAATCCGGCGTTGCATTTGACGCTGTATACAACGGTCAGAACCTCACTGTAAATGTACCATATGCGCTTGCTGATGTAACACTCAGAATTGACCTTTCAAACTTCAACTATGCTACAAAGACAGGTGCAGTTGCAACTGTTACTGTTACAGATGCTGTACCTAAGACATATATTGGCGATGTAAACGGCGACGGCAAGATTGATGCTAACGACGTCACAACTCTCCAGATGTTTATTGCTAAATATGCTGATGTAACTGTTAATGAGGCAGTTGCTGATGTTGACGGCAATGGCAAAATCAATGTTCTTGATGTAACTGCTATCCAGAAGTATGTTGCAGGCGGTTTTGACGGAACAGGCAATGCAGGCAAGGTTCTTGAGAATATTGCTTAATCTGCTGATTAAATAAAATAATTTATTAAATTTCAGGCGATGGCTCATGCTGTCGCCTGTTTTTTATAAAAAAATAATACATTTAAAATAATCTCTTGATTTAAAGTTGACTTTAAGTTGTAATATAATATTGTAAAAATAAAGTATATTATATCTATCATATTGGTGGTACTTATGTCAAAGCTTTTAACTGTATATTATTCGCAAATTGTAAAATGAAGATGAAAGAATATCCATAGAAACGATTTCGTTGTAGAATTAAGTTACCACACAAAAATCCGAAAGGAATCGTCACTATGGATACACTTAATTTTACACCAACACAAGAAAGGTCACCATTTAATAAGAGAAGAACGATACTATATATCAATCAGGCTTAATATAGACCACCGGTCGGTTTACAAAATAGCAAAAGAACTTCATAGTCCATACAATACAATCAAACAAGAGGTACAGTGCAGAACGGAGTATTTGTATGCAGGAACGGATTTTATGTGTGACGGCGGAGCAACCGCAAGTTATTACTACGGCCCTTTAAAACCGAATAATTGATAAAAACATAACTGTTAAAAACATAGCTGCGATTTTTATATTTTACTTGATTTTATCGGCGTTTTAGGCTATACTTTTATTAAATGAAAAAAAGACAGGGTGATATTTTTGGCTGATAAGAATAAATCTGCTCAGAACGAATTTAACGAAGACGGCGCTTTGATTGCTTTGACAGACGAAAACGGCAAAGAAGTTGTTTTTGAAATTCTCGGCGTTGTTGATTATGACAATGATGAATTTGCTGTTTTGATTGAGAACAGCGCAAATGCTGATGAGGTTGTTATTTTCAAGATTCAATCTCTTGATGATGAAAACGAAGAATTTATCAGCATTGAGGACGAAGAGCTTTTGAATAAGGTTTTTGAGCTTTTTAAAGCTCAGTATGACGGCTATATGAAATTTGAATAATGCCAATTATTAAACAGATTTTAATAATTGAAAATGTATTGATTCTGACTTGCCAAAAGCCGATTTTTATCTGACTGTTGGCAAGTTTTTTGTATGGAGGTCATTGTGGATTTATTAAAGGACAGTGTAAAAAATTTATATTTCAGGTATCTTTTTCCGTCAATGGGCAGTGCTGTAGTAGCGTCTGTATATTTGATGACTGACGCTGTTGTAATAGGCAAAGGAATTGGCGATAACGCACTTGCGGCGCTCAATATGACAACCCCGATAATCAGCTTTATGCTGTCAATCGGTATATTGTTTGGTATTGGCGGCTCGGTGTTATTCAGTGTACATAAGGGTACGGGTGATGACGAAAAAGCAAATAAATGCTTTACCACAGCGTTGCTCGGTGTTTTGACGGCTGCGATAATTATTTGCGTGTTATTTAATATTTTTGACAAGCAAATACTTTCGCTTATGGGTGCAAAAGACGAACTTTTTGATTTGGCTTTTGATTATGTACGGTTTTATTACTATTTTGCAATTCCGAGTGTGTTGGTCAATTTTTGTTCTGCTTTTGTACGAAGTGATAAAGACCCTAACCGTGCCATGATTGCTGTTACAGCCGGCGGAATTGTCAATGTAGTGTTCGACATTGTTCTTGTTTATCCTGCGCAGATGGGAATGGCAGGTGCGGCTATTGCGTCGGTATCGGGTATTACGGTGCAGTTGTTGGTTTGTCTTACTCATTTTCTTTCAAAGAAAAATACAATCAGAATATCTAAACCGATTAAGGTATTAAAAAATACTTTTCAAATTCTAAAAGGCGGTTTGTCAGGATTTATTACCGAACTTTCAAATGCGATTATTATATTTGTATTTAATTTACAATTGTTAAATTATTGCTCAAATGCGGAGCTTGCCGTGTATGGTGTTCTTGCAAACTGTGCAATACTTTTCAATGCTTTGTTTGTGGGTGTAGGTCAGGCTGTACAGCCTGTTTCGGCATTCAACTTTGGTGCAGGGCAGAACGGCAGAATAGCAAAATTGCGTAAATATGCCTACTCAACAGTGCTTATAATGGGCGTTGTTTTTGCATTATCGGGAATACTTTTCCCTGAATTTGTTGCATCGTGCTTTATCGACCTTACAGATGCAACACGAGAGGTAACTAAAACCGCAATGCCGATTTACTTTATTGCGTTCCTTGCAATGGGTGTAAATGTGCTTTCAACCTACTATTTCCAGTCATTGATGAAAGGCGGTTATTCGCTTGCGGTGTCAATGCTTAGAAATATTATTATAAGTTCGGTTTTGCTTATTACATTGCCTATGCTTTTCGGTGGTTTTGCAATATGGTTTGCAATTCCGATTACCGAGGCAGTTGTTGCGGTTATAAGTTTTATATTGCTAATTAAGAATAATAAAGAAATGAAATCAAAAGTATAATGGAGAAAATATGGACTATTCAAAAGTATTATCACAACAGTTTCAAATTAAAGAAGAGTATGCAAATAACATAATTTCTTTGCTTGATGACGGCAATACAATTCCGTTTATTGCCCGCTATCGTAAAGAAATGCACGGCTCAATGGACGACCAGCTTATTCGTGAATTCAGCGAAAAACTTGAGTATCTGCGTTCTCTTGATAAAAGGAGAGAGGAAATTCGCACCCTTATTGACGGTCAGGAAAAACTTACCGACGAAATAAGTCTTGCGCTTGACAAGGCTGAAACTCTAAGCGAGCTTGAAGATATTTACAGACCTTATCGACCAAAGAGAAAGACAAGAGCCTCTGTGGCTAAGGAAAAAGGACTTGAGCCGCTTGCCGAAATTATCCTTAAGCAGGAGAGCAAATGTGACCCTGTTGCTGTGGCAGAGGAGTATGTTGATGAGGAAAAAGGCGTTGCAAATGTTGAAGACGCATTGCAAGGCGCAATGGATATTATTGCGGAAACGGTTTCGGATAATGCGGAAATCAGAAAGCGCATAAGAAACCTTGCGAATGTGAACGGTGTAATTTCTTCCGTTGCCGTAGATGCAGAAAAGGACAGCGTTTACAGACAGTATTACGACTACAAAGAGCCTGTTAAAAAGATTGCCGACCACCGTTTGCTTGCTGTAAACAGGGGCGAGAAAGAGGGCTTTTTAAAAGTCAGCGTTGAAATGGATACCGAAAGACCGCTTAATTCCATTGCAAAGGTTATGATTACCAATCCTGCCTGTGCGTGTGCAGACATTGTAAAAACCGCTTGCGAGGATGCATACACAAGACTTATTTTCCCGTCTATTGAGCGAGAAATCAGAAATGATTTAACGGAAAATGCCTGCGAAAATTCAATGAAAGTTTTTGGTGTAAATCTTCGTCAGCTGCTTATGCAGCCGCCTGTTAAGGGCAAAACTGTACTCGGACTTGACCCGGGCTACCGTACAGGCTGTAAAGTAGCGGTTGTTGACGGCACGGGAAAGGTACTCGACACAGCGGTAATTTATCCTACACATTCAGAGGCAAAGGTCAGAGAATCAAAGCAAAAACTTTTGCAGCTTATTAAAAAGCACAATGTAGATATTATTTCAATCGGCAACGGCACAGCCAGTAAGGAAACCGAAATGTTTGCGGCAGATGCAATCAAAGAGGCTGACCACCCCGTTTATTATATGGTAGTCAGCGAGGCAGGCGCTTCGGTTTATTCGGCATCAAAACTTGCGGCAAAGGAATTACCGCAGCTTGACCTTACACTCAGAAGTGCGGTTTCCATTGCAAGAAGATTACAAGACCCGCTCGCAGAGCTTGTAAAAATTGAACCAAAGGCAATCGGAGTCGGACAGTATCAGCACGATATGCCGCAGAAAAGACTTGGCGAAACACTTGACGGTGTGGTTGAGGGTTGCGTAAACTATGTAGGCGCCGACCTTAACACAGCATCTCCTGCATTGCTTTCAAGAATTTCAGGTCTTAACAGTACGGTTTGCAATAATATTGTTGCTTATCGTGAGGAAAACGGTGCATTTACTTCTCGTGCCGAATTAAAGAAAGTTCCAAAGCTCGGACCAAAGGCTTTTGAGCAGTGCGCAGGATTTTTAAGAGTGCCTGAAAGCAAAAATCCACTCGACAACACAGGTGTTCACCCTGAAAGTTATAAGAGTGCGAAAGAGTTGCTTGCACTTCTTGATTATTCGGATAATGAAATTAAAGAGGGTAAATTTACCGATTTGGCAAACAGTGTTGCGGCAAAGGGAACAAAAAGCCTTGCCGATACACTTAAAATCGGTTTGCCTACTCTTGACGATATTGTAAAGGAACTTTCAAAGCCAGGCAGAGATCCCCGTGACGAACTGCCTGCACCAATGCTCCGTTCTGACATTCTCGACATCAAAGACTTAAAGCCTGATATGGTGCTCAAAGGAACTGTCAGAAATGTAATTGACTTCGGTGCATTTATCGACATCGGTGTTCATCAGGACGGACTTGTTCATATCTCGCAGATTTGCGATAAGTACATTAAGCACCCGTCGGAGGTTCTCAAGGTTGGCGATGTGGTAGATGTAAAAATCATAAGCGTTGACCCCGAAAAGAACAGAATCAGCCTTACAATGCGCTTCTAAGCATAACAAATAAGCCACTTTATCGTATGATAAGGTGGCTTTAATAATTTGCAAACGGCTGTCAAAATAAGTGACAGCCGTTAAAGTTTGGTTATTTAGTTGTTTTGTGCAAGGTAGGTTTGTAGCGCTGTAACATCATTAACAGTCAGCTTACTGTCATTGTTCATATCAATACTGTCAAACAATTGCTTGTTTGTTTCGTCAATAAGCGGTGAACCGTCAGTATTCTTGTTGCCGGCAATATGCATTTGCAGATATGTAACATCTTTAATATTTACGGTACCGTCTTGGTTAGCGTCACCTGTGAGAATTTGCTCGCCCAACGAAATAAATTCAAAACCGTTTTCTTTTGCATATGTTTCGGCGGCAGTGTTTGAATATCCTGTTATTTTAAAATCTTGTATTGAATTCTCTTCGCCGTATTCATAATCTTCTTCATCAAAAATGTTTCCTTGGTAGCCGAATGCATTTTTACCAATTTCTTTAACTTTTGCAGGTATAGTAACCGTATTTAATTTAGGGCAATTATAAAAAGCTCTGTTTTCAATTTTAATTTCTTTGTTAGGGATAGTTACTTCCTGCAAATTTTGACAGTTGTTGAAAGCGTATTCTCCTATACTTTCAAGACTTGCAGGCAATTCGATTTTCTGAATTATTGTTGATTGAAAAGCGCCTTTACCTATTGATGTAACATTATTTGAAATGTTAATGTCTGAAAGATTATAACACGCAGAAAAAGCGTAATCTCCGATATGTTTTATATGATTGTCTATGGATACACTTTTTAGTTGCATACAACGGTAAAAAGTACCTTCTTCAATAGTTGTTATTCCTTTTGGAATATTTATTGTTTCGATACCAGATAAATCAAATGCATATCTACCAATATATTCAACACTTTCAGGAATTGATAAGGTTTTTAATGAAGTTTCTGTAAATGCGCTTTCATCTATATATTTTAAATTGTTAGGAAGATTTAGTTTATTTAATTTACAACCGCTGAATGATACTGTTGCTAATTTTGTTACAGTATTTGGAACCGTATATGTAGTTTCTTTTTTGCCACAAGGATAGCACAGCAACTCTGTTTTGTTTTTATTAAATAATACTCCGTTCTCTGAACTAAAATATTTATTTTCATTAGCGACAGTTATGTTTTTTAAGCTTTCTGAAGAAAAGTTTAAAAATGCGCAGTCGCCTATTATCTCTACACTTGCAGGAATTGATATATTTCCCAAATTATCAATTCCACGAAGAGCACTGTCGGCTACAAGTCTTGTACCATCTTTTATAGTAAAATTACCATTTATTTCATTATCGGCGCCAATTAAGCAATTACTGATATAGTATCCGTTATTTACCTTTGAACAAACAGAGAAATCAAAAGCATCTCTGCCAATACTTTTTACACTTGTTGGTATTGAAACATTTTTTAAGTTACTCCATAAATAGAAAGCATTTTCTTTTATGGTCGTTACACCGTCAGGTATAACAATGTTGTTTAAATTACTTGCTCCCATAAAAGCAGTAGATTCAATAATTTTAACACCGTCAGGTATTATATAAGATGTAGCGGAGTTTTCTTTTGGATAAGCAAAAAGTACAGTTTTATCTTTACTGAATAAAACTCCGTTTATAGAGGTATAATTTGAATTGTTTTTGTCAACCTCTATTTTATTAAAGCCACTAAGTTTAAATGCGTTGGGTTTTATATCTGTTATGCTTGCAGGAATATTTAAACTTCCCATACCTGTTTGAACAAACGCACCTTTACCAATAGTTGTAACAGTCAGACCGTTAATTTTTGCCGGAATTGTAATATTTTCTTCTTCACCGATATATCTTGAAATGCAGATTGTATTATCATCAAGCACCTTATATTGATAATTGCCACTTGTTAAAGTTGAATTTACCGACACAACAGCCGTATCATTTCCGACTGTAGCCGCACTTACAGGCAAAATTGAAAATGAACTTGACAATATAAGTGCCGACAGCAGAATTGCTGCAAATTTCTTTGTTTTTCTCATTAATTATACCACTCCTTATGGAAAAAATAATTGTAACAACTGTCAATTGTTTATTTATATTTTAAGACTATTTGTCCTAAATGTCAATAGGTTATAATGTCCTATTTTATAATTGAATCGGTGATAAAAGTGAAACTAAGAATTAAGGACTTGCGTGAAGATCATGACCTAACGCAAAAGCAGATTGCAAATGTACTTATGTGCGACCAATCGTTATATTCAAAATACGAAAGGGGAGAGCGTGAAATTCCGTTGTCCCTGCTTATTGTGCTTGCCGATTTCTATAAAACAAGTCTTGATTATCTTACCTGTCGCACCAATAATCCCAAAATCTTAAAATGAACAGCAAAAGCGGTATCGAAAAATGATACCGCTGAATTTTTATGCTATATTATTACTCAATACCGAGGAGCTTTTTAGATGCGTCTACAAGACTGTCTTTAATGCTTTCTGCATCGTTGAAGTCTTTTCCGACTGCTGTGATATAAGCCTTAATCTTTGGCTCTGTACCGCTCGGACGGATAATAACGCCGTTGTCGCCCTCAAGACTAAATGAAATTACATTTGAAGTCGGGAGGTCAATAGCAGTCTTTTCACCTGTTACTGTGTCAAGCTCATACTTAAGGAGATAGTCGGAAACCTTAACAACCTTTTTGCCGTCAATTTCAGTAGGAATATTCTCTCTGATTTCAGCCATAATGTTGTTCATTTTTTCCATACCTGCCGCACCGTCAAATTCAAATGCAGATGTATGGTTGAGGTAGTAGCCGTACTCCTCATAAAGTGAGTCAATAACCTGTGCAAGTGACTTGCCATGTTTCTTATAGAAAGCAGCCATTTCACAAACAAGCATTGATGCAACTACTGCGTCCTTATCACGAACATAAGTACCTGCAAGGTAGCCGTAGCTCTCTTCAAAGCCGAACACATATCTGTCCTCTTCGCCTTTCTTTTCAAGGTTGAGGATAACTTCACCGATGTACTTAAAACCTGTAAGAACATTTTTAAGTTCACAGCCGTACTTTTCACAAAGCTTGTTGATAAGTTTTGTTGTAACGATTGTCTTAACCAAAACAGGTTTTTCGGGAAGTGTGCCGTTTGCCTTGCGTGAAGAAAGAATATAGTCTGTAAGCATAATGCCGTCTTCATTACCTGAAATAAGGCGGTAGCTGCCGTCGTAATCTTTAACCGCAATACCTACACGGTCTGCGTCAGGGTCTGTTGCAAGAAGAAGGTCAGGCTGTACTTTTTCGCAAAGTTCAATACCTTTTTGGAGAGCCTCTTTGATTTCAGGGTTCGGGTATGGGCAAGTTGTAAAGTTACCGTCCGGGAGCTCCTGCTCTGGGACTACTGTAATTTCCTCAACGCCGATTTCCTTAAGAACTTTTCTTACAAGCTTGTTGCCTGTGCCGTTGAGTGGGGTATAAACTACCTTTAAGCCTGCACCCTCGCAAACGCCCGGGTTTATCTGCTGTTCCATAACTTTTTCAAGGTAGCTGTCATAAACATCATCGGAAACATATTCAATAAGACCGCTCTTAACAGCCTCGTCAAGGTCAGCAATCTTTACATCTTTAAACATATCAAGTTTGCAGATTTCGTCATATACAATACCTGCGGCAACATCTGTCATCTGACAACCGTCTTCGCCGTATGCCTTGTAACCGTTGTACTTAGCAGGGTTGTGGCTTGCTGTAACCATAATACCTGCCTGACACTTGAAGTAACGAACAAGGTATGAAAGTACAGGTGTAGGCTGTAATTCAGATGTGATGTAAACCTTAATGCCGTTGCCTGCAAGAACTCTTGCAGCCTCAAGCATAAAGAGGTCGGCCTTGATTCTGCTGTCATGAGAAATTGCAACAGAACCCTTACCGTACTTCTGGATAATGTAGTTTGCAAGTCCCTGTGTAGCCTGACGAACAACATAGATGTTCATTCTGTTAGTACCTGCACCGATTACACCTCTAAGACCTGCTGTACCAAAGGTGAGAGCCTTGTAAAAGCGATCATAGATCTCGTCCTCGTTGCCCTTTATGCTCTCAAGCTCAGCAATAAGGTCAGCGTCTTCGGTAGCGCTTTCTAACCATTCGTTGTAAAGTTTCATAAAATCCATAAATAACCCCCGAGATATACTTTCACAGCACAAATATTGTGTGTAAAAATGGTATAAATTTATTTATTTTAAAAATTTTCACTATTTAGTATAGCATAATTGCAATGGAAATTCAAGTATATTATTAATGCCCGACTATTTTTTGAAAAGTCGGGCATTAATTGTTAAAAATTTATTTGCTGATAAAAATTAATTGAGAAAATCTGCAAAAATTTGTCGATTAATGTTTAAACTGCTTTGGCTCGTCAATATGCTTTTTGCTAAATTTTTCCTTGCATAAATTGCATATTTTTTTGTAACAGAATTCTATGCCTGCGGCTATCAGATTTATTATGCCTGAGCTTATCAAAGCGCTGACAAACACGCATAAAATCATAAGCGGCATAAACGGAAATCTCGCATAAAAATCGGTTGTGTTTTTATTTAAAAATTCATAGTAGTAAATTGCATCGAAAATAAACGACAGCAGGTAAGTGCCGAGCACCAAATCCGAAATTTTCCAAAGTACAAATTTTGTTTTTACATTAATATTTTCGAGTTTGAGCTTGCTTATTATCAAGAAAATCAGAACAGACATTACATACGGTTCAATACCGTACCAATACACATAGTTTGAAGTTGAAAACGGCATGCCGTAGCATCTGTAAAAATTGAAAGTGCCAAATCCGAAAACGGCAACCACAAGAGCAATTATAAGGTAAATGTTTTTAATTTTTGTGCCGTACTCACGAATGTAGCATCCTGTAAAATAGTAGGTGATAGGATAAATGCCAACCCACCAGCTCGGTATCAGCTTTTGTGTTTCTGTATTTGATGCAGGATTTGCCCACCACTCCAAGGAGTCAAATCTAAACTCATTGAAAAGTGACGGCAAAATGGTAATAGCAATTAATGTGATAAGCAAAATATTCTTTTGCTTGCGGCTGTCAAGATTTTTGTAAATAATATTAAGAAACGGAACAAGCAAAAACAAGCCTATATACATTTCTATGTACCACGAGTAGTTAGCGCCTGTAAAATCTAAAATACCTGTAAAAAAGGTAAGCGGAGTAAGTGTGTAACTTCCGACAATGGATTTATAAATCATACAGGCAATCGCCACAAGAATGTAGACTATTATGGTTTTTCTTATGCCCGAATAGTAACCCTTTTTCAGCGTTTTGTTGCACAAAAGGAAACCCGACAAAATCATAAACAGCGGTACGCAAACAGAACACAATGTGCGCAGAACAGTTGCAAAATACATTACCGCATTATCGTTTGTTGTGTAATAGTAGCCCGAATGGTAAAAGAAATGAATACCGATTACACAAAGCACTGCTATAATTCTAAGAATATCCATATTAGGATTTCTTACTTTTAATTTTTCAAGATTCATTGCTACCCTCTCATTAAATGCCTTTCGCAAATTACGAAAGACATTGACTGTAAATTTAATATAAGTTTTAGTTTAGTCCTCAAGAAATTCCTCAACGATAAATCTCGGACGCCTTTTGACTTCTAAATAAATTTTTCCGATATACTCGCCGATAATACCGATTGCAAGAATTTGAAGTCCGCCGATAGCCCAGATAGAACACAAAATACTTGCCCAGCCGCTAACCGCAAAGCCCATAAAGTAGCTTACAAGGCTGTAAATAATCATAATAATGCTTATGGCAAATACAATTGTGCCAAGACCCGTTATCATTCTTATTGGCTGAATACTTAGAGAAGTAATGCCCTCCCAAGCAAGAGCAAGCATTTTTTTAAGTGGATATTTGCTTTCACCCGCAAGTCTTTCAAAACGCTCGTATGTAACTATATCCGACTTATAGCCGATAAGCGGTACCATACCTCTTAAAAAGATGTTTGTTTCTTTATATTCTGCAAAAGCGTTCAGAGCTCTTTTGCTCATAAGTCTGAAATCGGCATGGTTAAAAATAACTTTTGCACCCATTTTATTAAGGATTTTGTAAAACGCCTCGGCTGTAAATCTCTTGAAAAATGTGTCGGTTTCACGCTTTGAACGCACACCGTAAACAACATCGCAGCCGTTTTCGTATTTTTCAACCATTTCGTCAAATGTGTTGATGTCATCCTGTAAGTCTGCGTCAATTGAAATAACAGCGTCTGCCTTGTCTTTTAATGTAATAAGACCGCAGAGCAGAGCATTTTGATGTCCTCTGTTGCGTGTGAGTTTGATTCCCTGAAATACAGGATTTTCTTTGTGAAGGTCGCTGATAATACTCCAGGTTTTGTCTTTTGAGCCGTCATCTATAAATACAATTTTACTGTCATCGGTAATTTTGCCTTCAAGCATCATTTTACTGAACTTGTCAGAGAGCTTTTGCGCCGAATCTCTTAGTACTTCTTCTTCGTTGTAGCAGGGAATGGCAAGATATAATTTTGTCATATATGATATGCCTCCAAAAATAAATAATATGAAGAATTATCCATCAAATTAATAATACTATTATATAACTTATATAATTTAAAGTCAATAACGCACAAAACCAAGAAAATGTATCTTTACTGATGTAAAAATGCCGCAAAAAAGAAAATTTTAATAAAATAGTAAATTTAGTCTTGTAAAGGGTGAAATATTGTATTATAATTAAGAAGTAAAAAACCTTATGGAGGTATAATCAAATGGCTCAGAAATCAATAGCAGTATTAACAAGTGGCGGTGACGCTCCCGGTATGAATGCCGCTGTAAGAGCAGTAGTTCGTGCAGGTATAAATAAAGGAATGAGAGTTTACGGTGTTTACCGTGGATACAACGGATTACTTAACGGCGATGTTCAGGAAATGAATCTTCGCAGTGTATCTGATATAATCGGTTTTGGCGGTACAATGCTTTACACAGCAAGAAGTGAAGAGTTTGCTACTCCTGCAGGTATTAAGAAAGCAGCGGATTTTTGCAGAAGCATTGATGTATCGGGCGTTGTTGTAATCGGCGGTGACGGTTCTTTCAAGGGTGCTCGTGCTCTTACCAATGCAGGTATTAACTGTATCGGTATTCCTGGTACTATTGATAATGATATTGCTTGTTCGGAATATACAGTAGGCTTTGACACAGCAATGAATACAGCACTTCAGATGGTAGACCGTATTCGTGATACAGCACAGTCACATGACCGTTGTTCAATCGTAGAGGTTATGGGCAGACGCTGCGGTGATATTGCTTTGCAGACAGGTATCGCAACAGGTGCTACGGCTATTCTTGTTCCTGAAATTCCTTACAACATTGAAAGAGATGTTATTCAGAGAATTGTCAACACTCAGAAAACAGGTAAGAAACACTTTATCATTGTTGTTGCCGAGGGTGTAGGTAAGGTTGCTGAGCTTGCTAATTATATAGAAAACAGACTCGGTATTGAAACTCGTGCCACAATTCTCGGTCATGTTCAGCGTGGCGGTTCACCTACACTTCGTGACAGAGTTGTTGCAAGTGAGATGGGATTCAGAGCAGTAGAGTTGCTTGAGAAGAATCTCGGTAACCGTGTAGTAGCAATGAAAGACGGCAAAATCATTGATCTCGACATCAATGAGGCTCTTGATATGCAGCGTGTATTTGATGAAGATCTTTACAAGATTGCTATGACAATTTCTATCTGATAATTTATTCGGATTAATTTAATCGGTATTTAAAATGTCGGGGCGGACTATGTTCGCCCTGACTTTGTATTCTTATTTATTTGAAAGGATTTTCGCCTTATGATAACCTCTCAACAGGAATTGACAAGGGATTTGATTTTTTATTCTGTTTGTGTGTCGGATTTTGAAAAACTTGACTTTAAAAATGACGCACTTGCAGGAGTTCGTGCAAATTATTTTAATTCAAATCATCGTCCGCAAGCAGATGATACGGATATTTCTTTGGACGATGTTTCGTACAAGCTCTCTTACAAAATGAGTAAAAATCAGCCTTTATCTTGGAAAGTAACGAAAAACCTCCGCCCATATCAATCTGTAAAGCGTGAAACAGGCGGAATTTACTGTGTGAGATATTATACAGAAAATGCAACAGTCTATAAAAAGCAATTTTTTGACAGTTCGCATTTATGGATAAGGACGGAATATTTTGACAAAAGCATAGAGGGAGAAAGACTTTGTACTGTTTCTCCTAAAAAAATTGACGGTGTTATCGCAATTGAAAAAATACTTTTCAGCAATAACCATATGGTCGCCGGTGTTACTCTTTTTCCGTCAGACAAAAATCCCGAGAATAACAGCGCCGCACTTGTGTATTCAAATAACGGAATGATTTGGTATGACAGTGCGTTTGCTCCCGCTTCTTTGAATAAAGTCAATGCAAATTATAAGACGAAACACGCTAAACTTATGCTTGATGCAGATAAATTTTTGTTTGATTACAAGCCTGAAAATCCTATAGATTTATCATTGCTTGAATATCTTGACGATACATTTACAGAACCAAAGTCACAGGTTACGGCTTATGACAGAATTGAGAAAATTCTTGAGGAGGCACATAAGAAAAATAAAAATCTGTTCGGTCAGGTTATTGAACATTCGGGTGTCGAAGTAGCAGATGAAGAAACCGATGTTCTAGCACAAACCGATGAAAGCGTTGAAGAAAAAGTTACCGAAAATCACGATGATGAAGTTATCGAACAGGCTGAAAAGTTTGAAAAATCCGACGAAACGGAAAGTAAAGACGATAATAATTTACAAAATACCGTTGTTGAGGAAGGTGATGTTATAACTGCAGAAGAAGAAAGAAAATCTGACGCAGTGGTAAGCACTACTTCGGGCAATTATGAGTATTTTGGTGCGGTTGATGAAAACGGTTTGCGTACAGGCAGAGGAAGAACCGTATCTCCAAGCGGAATTACAGCGTATGACGGTGAATATGCACAAGGCAAGCGTGACGGCTTTGGTGTATTTTACTATAAAAACGGTGATATTAACTATGTCGGCGATTGGAAAGAGAATCAACGCAGCGGCGCAGGTGTAGGATACAGAACTTCTGACGGAACAATGCATATAGGTAAATGGGAGAATAATTCTCCGACAAACTACGGCGCAAGGTTTAATAAAGACGGTACATTTATTGATGTTGCCGATTATGCAAACGGAGTTAAAAACGGAAAATGCATTTCTTTAGACGAGAATGGCAATTTCTATATTTCAATATGGGAAAACGGAAAGAAAATTTCAGAACATATTATTGAATGGTGATAAAATGGATGATTTTGATTTTATTTCTGCACTAAATTCTTTTAATGAAAAATATTTGCCGAAAATTCTTATTTTTCTGCTTGTATTTGTTGTAGGCAGTTTAATTGTAAAATTACTGTTAAAGCTAATCAGAAAAATTATTGATAAAAGTAAGATTGAGCGTACTGTTATTACATTTTTCTTTTCTATATTAAAAATAGTTTTATATTTGATTGTTGTTATGACAGCACTCTCTACAATCGGAGTTAATGTTTCTTCAATCATAACTACATTTGCCGCTGCGGCAATTACTGCCGGTCTTGCATTGCAGGAATCACTGGGAAATGTGGCGAGTGGCGTGGTAATTCTTATAAGTAAACCTTTTGTTGCAGGAGATATTCTTGAATTTGAGGGCATAAAAGGATATGTTAGAAGTATTCGTGTTTTTTCAACTCAAATTCATACTTTTGACAATAAAATTGTAAATATTCCAAATTCAAGACTTACCGCAAACAATGTAACAAACTGTACAGGTCAGACAAACCGCAGAATTAATTTGTCATATACTGTAGGCTATGATGATGACATTGACCTTGTTCGTAAGATAATTCTTGACCTTGCAAAGTCAGATGAAAGGGTTTTAAAAGATCCCGAACCAAAGGTATATGTTGATAAATATCTTGACAGCGGTATTCAAATTGTTGCTTGGGTGTGGGTAGAACCCGATGATTATTACGGTGTTTATTATATGATGCAGGAAAATGTACTAAAAGAATTTAAAAAGAACGGAGTAACAATTCCGTATCCGCATATTCAGCTTGTTAAAGAATAAAAATTCATAAAATCAAAACTATTGCTAAAAATAATAGTGCCTTCATTTGAGGGCACTATTTTTGTTTATTAAGGATGGTTTTATGAAAAAAATAATTGCTGCATTGCTTGCAACCATTGCATTTGCTACGGCACTTACAGGTTGCGGCGGTAATAAGAATAATTCTAAAAACGAAACTTCTGCACATAGTTCCGCAACTTCCGAGAATTCCAAAAACGAAGACTCTAAATCAGACGATAAAAACAAAGTCGAGAGTAAAGCCGATTCTATGACAGATGATGCCGAGCGTAACGGCAGAGTTCGTGACGGTGACGGAATTATCGGAAATGAAGAATACGAAAATCGTGACGACGGTTTAACAGACGGTGTTGAAGATTATGTAGAGGGCAGAATGGAAAACGGCTCTACACTTGCTGATGATGCGATTTTTTAATGAAAAACGGGCGTTTTTAAGCGCCCGTTTCATCTTATGGATTATTTATTGAAAAATGAAGAATTATAGTTTAGTGTATAGCTTAATTAAGAATTAAAAATTTAGGTTAAGTTATACAGTCATTATACAGCTTTTTCAAGTTCATGCTTAAGCCTGCGAATAATCTTTTTTTCTAATCGAGAAATATAGGATTGTGATATACCGAGTTTGTCGGCAACCTGTTTTTGTGTATGTTCTTTTCTGCCGTTAAGACCGAATCGCAATTCCATAATCAAACATTCTCTTTGATTAAGTTTTGACACCGCTTGCAGTACAAGCCTTTTTTCAAGTTCATTTTCAATATCTTTATTTACAAGGTCAGGGTCACTTCCTAAAATATCACATAATAACAGTTCGTTGCCGTCCCAATCTGTATTTAACGGTTCATCAATAGATACTTCGTTTTTCAATTGAGAGGATTTTCGCAGGAACATCAGTATTTCATTTTCAATACAGCGTGAAGCATATGTAGCAAGTTTTATGTTTTTTTCGGGTGAAAATGTTTTTACCGCTTTTATAAGCCCTATAGTTCCTATTGAAATTAAATCCTCTGCGCTTGCGCTCGGCGAATCGTATTTCTTGGCAATATATACAACAAGTCTTAAGTTATGGGTAATCAATTCTTCTCTGGCACTGTTGTCACCGTCTGTTATTCTTTGCATTATTTCGGCTTCTTCTGATTTTGTAAGAGGCGGAGGCAGAGTTTCACTTCCGTTAATATAAAATACTTCATCGTCAAAATTAAAAAATAATCTTATTTTTCTTAGAATCTGCATAATGTTCATTGCAATTTCTCCTGTCAGTTATTGATAAGTTCACTTGGTATTATTGCCTTTATATCATCTTTAAAGATGTTTTCGCAAATTCCTATATAAACCGAATTATCCGCTTCCTTTCCGTCAATAATAATGTTGTCGGCACAAAAGCCTTGCAATATTCCGCTGCCGCCAAGGCTTGTGAACGGAATTAATCTGACCTTTGTTTTGTCGGGAACAAAATCATTAAACACCTCTTTTTCGGCTACTATCACGCTCTTGCCCGAAAACGGCTCTTTTACATTGCAGCCTGTATCAAGTTTTGCGTTAAATATATAGCACTTGTCATTTATTTTTATTTCTATATTATGAATATCTGACTTGTAAACGATTTTCGTCAGTTTTTTTATAAGTAAAAGAATATAATAGCATACGAGGGTAAGAATTATCAGCAAAACAGGGGAGATGTCAAAGTAAATTACATCATTGTATATTCCCATACCTTTTGGTTTAAAAGCGAGGTATATAAAAATCATAAGTCCGCCAAAAGAAAATGAAAGTGCAAAGAAAATAAGTACCCGCTTTATGTATGTTTTAATTTTGCATTTTCCAAAGGTAATAAAAATTATTAACATAGCGACCGCTAAATCGGTGAGAATATTTAATCCGAACGGCAGTACAGGGAGCAGAGCGGTGAGGCTGAAAAGTCCGCCGACAATACTTCCTATTATTACTCTGAAATATTTTATATTTGAACCGATGATTTTCTTTGTCAGCATCAGTAAAAAATAATCTATAAATATGTTTACCGTGATTAGAACATCAATGTAAATATTATTCATAAAAAGCCCCTTTACTATTATTACATACATTCAAAATAATAAATGTCAAATTGTGTATAGGAGGTAAAATATGATTGTCGGTATAATTATAGGTGTATTTATAGGAGGCATTATCGGAGTAAGCATAATGTGTCTGCTGTATTATCATAATTGAAGAAAATAAAAACGGCTGAGTCTTCGCTTTGAAAACTCAGCCGTATATTTTGCCTGAATATTAAGATTTTAAATTTCTTGTGCCGAGGAAAAGAATAGCAAGCATGCCTGAACCTACATGAGAACCGATAACCGGACCTATATCGCAGATAATTGATTTTTTGCACATACCCTTGATTCTTTTTTGAAGTTCAAGAGCACCTTCTTTGTTGTCTGCATGACCGATAAATACAGTCTGCTCTTTCGGGTTTTCAGCGTCACGCTCAAAATGCGAAACAAGAGAATTATACACATTGCTTGCGCCTCTTACTTTACCTACATTAATAAGATGACCTCCTTCATCTACACTTATAAGAGGTTTAATCTGCAAAGCCTTACCGAATGTAGCCGCAACGGCGGAAATTCTGCCGCCTCTCTTAAGATGGTCGAGGTCTTCAACAATGAACCAGTGACAAACCTTGAGTTTAATATCATTGATATACTGTTCAAGCTCTTCGATTGAAACACCTTCTGTGTACTTCTGACCTGCAAGGTAAATAAGCAGGCCAAGTCCGACAGAGTCGCACATAGAATCAATAATAACAATTTTTCTGTCAGAATATTTTTCCTGCAAATCTTTTACAGCCATAAGACAAGTGTTATAAGTTCCGCTAAGACCTGTACAGATACCTGTATAAAGTATATCCTTTCCGGCTTTTAAATACGGTTCAAAATAATTTATAAAATTATTGTAGTTAATTTGGGTGGTTTTTGAGTCAATACCGCTTTTGAGTTTAGAATAAAAGTCATCAAGACTCATCATTCTTGCATCTGCATAGTGGAGGTAAGACTTGTCCTCCATAGTAAATTCCATTGGCAGAATTTCAACATTAATCTCCTTGGCAATTTCAGCAGAAAGGTCACAGGAGGAATCGGTCATAAAAATATAATCCATAAAAACATCTCCTTTGTAGTGTACATTTGTCATATAAGTTTATTCTATCAAATATATATATAAAAGTCAATGAATGGAGGCTTTTTTTATGAATTGCAGACTTACAGATATAAGACATAAGGAAGTAATAAGTGCGTGTGACGGCTGCAGAATAGGTTTTGTGGATGATGTTATAGTAGATACCAAGTGTGCAAAAATAGTGTCGCTTGTTATATTCGGCAGGAGCAGTTTTCTGGGTTTTATAGGTAAATGTGAGGATTATATAATTCCGTGGGAGAAAATTGAACTTATAGGAGAAGATACAATTATCATATCCTGTTCCATGCCGAATCCCGTAAAAAGGTGCAAAAAGCCAAGATTTAAAGAGAAATTTTAAAAAAATTGATTTTCTACCTATTTTGCACAATCCACTAAGAAGTATTCGCTAATTTATGCAAATTAAACAATTATTTATGTTTATGAGAAAATTAAAATTTGATTGTTACAACAATATAACAAAAGTAACAAAAAATAACAGGGCTGAAAATTTGCATTTTTCAAAAAAATGTGGTTTAATAACAACGAATTGTGTGTTTGATAAAATTTTAACGACTAAAGGAAGTCGCATAAAACACAGCCGAATATTGGTTTTGAATTATGCTAATCACAGGGAGGATAAATTTTTGAGAACAAATAATAAACATACAGAAAATGGCAAAAAACAGGTTACTGCAAAAAAGACAAGCAGAGCACTTAAACCTATTTCTTTTATAAGTGCTATAATACTGGCATCTGCTTGCCTGCTTATTCCTACCACAACACTTGCGCCAAGTGTTGATGCTTATGCTGACAGCAGAGCGGCTGCATACTCCGTTGGCGGTATTGATACTTTCTCACAGTCAATTGCTGAAAATTGTGCGGAAACAGTACCTACGGAAACTGCTGACAAAAAAGCAGAGGAAACCACAGCGGCAACCAAAACGACAGAAAAGGCTACCAAGCCTACAACAGCTCCCGCAAAGGAGAACAAAACAGAAACTAAGGCAACTACTAAGCCTGTTGAAGAAAAAGAAGAAGAAACACAGCCTACAGAGAGTGTACAGACTTATCTTGTAAGTATTGATAATCCTGACACATCTTATTCTCCGAGCAGGGTAACTCTTTCTGATTATGACAGAGCAAAACTCGAGCGCCTTGTAATGGGTGAGGCAGGTACTATGGGTTATGAGGGATGTGCTCTCGTTGCTCAATCAATCAGAGATGCTATGAACCTTTCCGGTAATACATCTATTGATTACATTATAGATGAATATAAGTACTATGCCCCGACAAACATTGAGCCAAACTCAGATGTTAAAGCAGCGGTTTCTTATATTTTTGACAACAACGGTTCGGCTGTTCAGCACAGAATCATCTGTTTTTACACAGGTGAAAGTAAATGGCACGAAACACAGAATTTCATTATCAGCTGCGGTAATGTAAGATTTTTTGATCTGGCAGTCTGATACATACAATATGCAAAAAATCAAGTGTTATTTCAAAAAAACACTTGATTTTTTTGCATTTTATGGTATAATAATATAGCATTTCGCACGTTGGGCTTGTCGGAACGGTGGCAAATTGCTCTTAACCCGATAAAAATCAAGGCCCGGCGGAGGTTTTAACCTAAGGAGGATATTTAAAATGGCAGTAGTTTCAATGAAACAGCTCTTAGAAGCAGGTGTACACTTTGGTCACCAGACAAGAAGATGGAACCCTAAGATGGCTGAATACATCTTCACAGAGCGTAACGGTATTTACATTATTGACCTTCAGAAGAGCGTTAAGAAGCTCGAAGAGGCTTACAACTTTGTTCGTGAGCTTTCAGCAGAAGGCAAGAGCGTACTCTTTGTAGGTACAAAGAAGCAGGCTCAGGATTCAGTTAAAGAAGAGGCTCTCCGTGCAGGCGCTTACTATGTAAACGCAAGATGGCTCGGCGGTATGCTCACAAACTTTGCTACAATCCGCAGAAGAATTGCTCGTTTAAAGCAGCTCCGCACAATGCAGGAGGACGGTACATTTGATCTTCTTCCTAAGAAGGAAGTTATCAAGCTTAACCTTGAGATCGAAAAGCTTGAGAAGTTTATGGGCGGTATTAAGGATATGACTTCAATGCCGGGCGCACTCTTTATTGTTGACCCAAGAAAAGAGAGAATCGCCGTTGCTGAAGCTAAGAAACTCAACATTCCGATTGTTGCTATTGTTGATACAAACTGTGACCCTGATGAAATCGACTATGTTATCCCAGGTAACGATGACGCTATCCGTGCAGTAAAGCTTATTGCAGGTGCTATGGCTGACGCTATCATTGAGGGTAAAGAAGGTCAGATGGGTGCAGCTGCTGTTGAAGAAGAAACAGCAGAAGAGGCAGCTGAATAATTTTATTTATCTTATAATTATATCAATCGAAAGGATGTAATATAAATGGCAGCATTTACAGCTCAGGATGTTAAAACATTAAGAGAAAAAACAGGTTGCGGCATGATGGATTGCAAAAAGGCTCTCACAAATGCCGATGGTGATATGGACAAGGCTATTGACTTCTTAAGAGAGCAGGGCCTTGCAAAAGCAGCTAAAAAGGCAAGCAGAATTGCTGCTGAAGGTGTTGCTTATGCAACAACTAATGCGGACGCTTCTGTTGGCGTAGTTATCGAAGTAAACGCTGAAACAGACTTCGTTGCTAAGAACGATTCATTTATGGATTTTGTTAAGGCTTGTGCTCAGACAGTTATCGAGCAGAATCCTGCTGATGTTGATGAGCTTCTTATACTTAAGGCAGCAGGCTCAGAGCAGACAGTTGCTGAACTTCTCCAGGAGAAGATTCAGACAATCGGCGAGAACATCAAGATCCGTCGTTTTGAGCGTATGGAAGGTGCTTGCGTAGCTTATGTTCATGCAGGCGGTAAAATTGGCGTTCTTGTAAACTTCACAACTGACATTGCTGTAAACGATGAGTTCATTGCTTACGGTAAGGATGTAGCTATGCAGATTGCAGCTCTCAACACTCCATACCTTACAGAGGCTGATGTTCCGGCTGAAGTTATTGAGCATGAGAAAGAAGTTATGCGTCAGCAGGTTATTAACGAGGGTAAGCCTGAGGCAATTGCTGATAAGATCGTTATGGGTAAGATCGGCAAATTCTATAAGGAGAACTGCCTTGTAGATCAGGAGTTCGTTAAGGACAACAAGCAGACAATTAAGCAGTACACTAACAACACAGCTAAGGCTCTCGGCGGCAGCATTGAGATTGCTAAGTTCGTTCGTTTTGAGAAGGGCGAAGGCATTGAGAAGCGTCAGGACGATTTCGCAGCTGAAGTTGCAAGCATGGTTAAATAATTTAATATTTAATTATAATATTGCATAATTAATCCCACTCAAATTTTTTGAGTGGGATTTTTTGCATTTGGAAATAAAGCAATATAAGTATTTTTAGGTACTTTATCAAATGTTTGTTGGGTGAATTATTGATTGTCGCACAGCTTTAGCAAAATAATTAAAAATTTGGATTGGCTTTGGGCAGTGCCCCTAATATATTCCAATATAACAATGTATCAGGCTCAAACAGAGAGCTGTTCGGCTATCAAGAAATTGTGTAAGAGTAAAGTGTTTGTGGCTTTTCCTACACCCCCACGACCTTTGAAAAAGTCGACCAAACTTTTGTAATTGATTTGCAGTTGTATTAAGTCAAACTATAATTTATTAATGTTACCCCGATTTTTAGAATAGAACCGATTTCTATAAGACAGCAATTATCAAATTAATTACAAACAGAGCGATTGTAAGGCACATAAAAACAAAGGCGACCTTTTTTTGATTAGTAACATTAATAACAACTTTCTTTTTAATATTAGGAGATTTGCTGAATATGTAAGAAATAAAATCTACATTATTGATGTTGCTTTTAATATCTTTACCTATAATCAAAAACAAATTAAACTGTAATTTTAAAAGAATGTATTTTTCGGTTTCGTAAACGCCCGTAATGCTTGAATAATCAAATTCTCTTGATATATTCTTTGTTGCGGTAATAATTTTTTCGCCAAAGTAAGTAGTGTGAGTAATATACTTTTCGCCGGTAGTAAACAAAGCTCTTTTATAGCTGTTTTTGATATTTCTCTGTGTTTTAAAATATATTACTCCCATAAGCAAAACTATTACTGCGGATAATATCAGATATAATTGCATATCATCTGTAGTTTCACTTTGAAAATAATAATTAAAAGATTTTAGTATTAATATTCGTGTTGTTATAAAACCCGTTATGATAAATTCAATTATAAATATTATTGCCAATCTTTTATAGCTTACATTGTTAAAGTCTAAATAATCTTGTTCGTTCATCACAATTTTTGATTCAAAATCGTATTTATAATCACTGTAATTAATATTTTCATTATCCATTTTTAACACCTCAATACAATGTTATCATAATGATAAGTAAAAGTAAATAAAATGTTATAAAACAATCAAATTACAGCTGATTTTTTATAGAATAATAATAAAAAGGACATCGGTATATGAACAGCCGATGTCCTTTGAGTTTATCAGAAATGTAATTTGGCTACTATTCTTTGAATTTAGTCTAAAGACCTAAAATAAACTGATAAAAGCTCAAGTGCTGTTGCTTTTTCTTTACTACTGCACAAATGCAGTCTTTTGATAATTAATTCTTCATCAATAGAAGAATTTTGATTTTCTTCTTCAACAAGAAGTTCGTTTGGCGTTATGTTTAAAGCCTTACAAATATTTACAAGGGTTTCTGTACGCATATTTGTACTGCCTCTTTCAATATCGGCATATGTTCTGTCTGAAATATCGGCACGCTCTGCCACTTCGGCTTGAGTAAGACCCTTTTGCTTTCTGTAAAAAAGTAATTTATTGCCTATAATATGCAAATTAGTAATAAACATAATAATTCCTCCTAAATATGTATATATAGACATTTTACTTCCTGCTTTGCTTGACAAAAAGGAAGAATAGTAGTATAATTCAGGAAGAAAAGTTCCTATATTATACAAAAAGGAGTGGTAGAATGTCAAAAAAATATGTATTAAATACAGGGACAGGTGTTTTGCATATTAAAGGTTTTTGCTGTCACAGTAAAAGCATACTGTCAAATCACAAATCCTTTAACACAGAAGAGGAGGCTTATAACTACGCAGGTCGAAGAATTAGACCTTGCTGTTTGTGTCAAAAAGAAAAAGAAAAAAGAATACAAGGAGAATGAAAATGGAAGAAAAACTTATAATTAAAAGTAAAAGGTATAACCTAAAAGTATTTTTAATAATTATTATAATAATAGGTGCTTTGACATCTTGTATTTTGTTTGCAAACATTGATGCCGTGTCAAGCAACGCAAAATTGTATGATGAATGGCATGAAACTTATTTAGAACATCAAAACTCCGGTTATCATACGACACACTCCTATGATGACTGCTATGATTGCCAAAATGATCAAAGCCCACCCTATTAAATTATTATATCTTATTGATTATGCTTGGAATGCGCTTTTTGATGTAACTATGTATACATTGATACCATTTGGTGTTTCAATTTTAATCAGTATATTCGCGTTTGTTTGGCTGCGGAGTGAATTGATTGTTACAGATAAAAGAGTATACGGTAAGGCTACTTTCGGAAGGCGAGTTGATTTGCCCGTTGATTCGGTAACAGCTATTTCAACAGGTATATTAAAGGGAGTTGGAGTTGGAACATCCTCAGGAAAAATAAATTTTAAACTAATAAAAAATCGAGATGAAATTCATTCTGTAATTAGTAATATTTTGTTAGAAAGACAAAAAGATAATAAAGAAAGAACTGAAACGCAAGCTGTTAATTTCACTAATGCAGATGAAATTAAGAAATACAAAGAACTTTTAGAAAATGGCACGATTACGCAGGAAGAATTTGACGCAAAGAAAAAGCAGTTACTTGGTTTGTAAGTTAGTTAAGGGGGCGGAGATAGAACCGCTCCCTTTTTCTATAATTTATTATATACAAAAAAGGACACCGCATTTAATAGCGATGTCCTTTGTGCTTAAAATAAAATTAAAATCAGTCAGCAAAATATCTCTTTAAAAGACCTGCAAAGCCTGCACCGTGTCTTGCCTCGTCTTTAGCCATCTCGTGAACTGTATCGTGGATAGCATCAAGATTTTGAGCTTTTGCTCTCTTAGCAAGATCAAATTTGCCTTCGCAAGCGCCTGCTTCTGCCTCTGCACGCATTTGGAGGTTCTTCTTTGTGCTGTCTGTAATTACTTCACCGAGGAGTTCTGCAAACTTTGCAGCGTGCTCTGCCTCTTCAAAAGCATACTTAGTAAAAGCGGCTGAAATTTCAGGATAACCTTCTCTGTCAGCAACTCTTGCCATTGCAAGGTACATACCTACTTCTGAACATTCACCCTCAAAGTTAGCTCTGAGATCCTTTAAAATATCTTCGCTAACGCCCTGAGCTACGCCAACCTCGTGAACTGTTGCAAAAGACGCGCCCTCTACAACCTCTTTGAATTTGCTTGCAGGAGCTTTACACTGTGGGCAAAACTCCGGAGCTGTAGGTCCTTCATAAACATATCCGCATACTGTACAATACCATTTCATAATTTTTTCTCCTTTATAATAAATATATATTGTTAATTAAATACCGCTGTTCGGTATTAGTTATTACAGCAATCTGAACATTTGCCGTAGTAGATAACAAGTTTGCTATCAATAGTAAAGCCTTTATTTAAAAGTGCAAGGCTTTCCGACGATTTGCTGCCGTCATCTGCTACATCAATTACCCTACCGCAACAATTGCACACAAAATGTGTATGTGGGGAAGTGTTACCGTCAATGCGTTCTTCACCGTTTACATTACACACAACGCTTACCTTGCCTTCATTTTTAAATAATGAAATGTTACGGTAAACTGTGCCAAGGCTGAGGTCCGGATAATCGGGCTTAAGCTGTTCGTATATCCAACGGGCACTTGGGTGTGTCGTTGTACTGAGAATTGTGTTGTATATAGCGTTTCTTTTTGAGCTGAAATTTCTTTTCATTGCAACATTTTCTCCAAAAAATTGATAATGATTACTGATTGCAAATATATTATCATAACTTTAAATTATTATATTTACATAAAAGAATAATAAGAATTATTTTTATAAAAAATTTTGGAGGTATTTATGGGTAAAATATACAAAAACAGATTAAAACTGCTTTTAATGTGTCTTACCACAGTAATTCTGTCAATTTTTATACTTGCATCTCTTAGCGGTGCAAGCGAAATTTCGGAAAATGCTATAAAAATGCCGATTATAATGTATCATTCGGTATTAAAGGATAAATCAAGCCAAAATGATTATGTGATTTCACCTGATTTATTTGAAAGCGATTTAAAATATTTTCAGGAAAACGGTTATACAACCGTAACGGTAAATGATTTAATTGACTATGTTTATTCCGATAAAGCCTTACCTGACAAATGTGTGATGCTGACATTTGATGACGGATACTACAATAACTATAAATATGTTTTTCCGTTGTTAAAAAAATACAACGCAAAAGCTGTAATTTCACCCGTTGCAAAGTTCAGTGAGAACTTTACGGCAACAGGTGAAGAAAATGCAAACTACGGTCATCTTTTGAAAAAGAATATTAAAGAAATGTATGATTCCGGGCTTGTGGAATTTCAGAATCATTCATACAATATGCACACTTTGACGCCAAGAAAGGGAATAGGTAAAAAATATAAGGAAAGTGATGATGAATATAAAACTGCAATTACAAATGATATAAATAAGGCTCAGGAATATATAAAATCTATTACGGGCAACGCACCTACCGCATTTATTTATCCCTTCGGTGAAGAAAGCGGCTCAAGTCTTGAAATTCTTAAAGAGGCAGGCTTTTTGTCTACTTTAAATTGTACCGAAAAACTTAATTATGTAACTAAAAATCCCGAAAGTCTTTATGAACTCGGAAGATTTCGCAGAGATAATGCGGAATCAACCGTACAACTTATGGAAAAAATAAGCAAAAAATAAATTGCGGAATAATATATTGTATGGTGCGTGAGCATTATTTTTATAAAAGGAGAATTATTATGCCAAAGGTATATTTAAGTCCGTCACTTCAGGAGTATAATCCTTATGTTGACGGCGGAAATGAAGAATATTATATGAATCTTGTTGCCAACGCTATTGAGCCGTATTTGCTTGCAAGCGGAATAGAATTTGACAGAAACAGTCCCGAAATGACTTTGTCACAGGCGATAAAGGACTCTAATAATTCGGCAAATGATTTACATCTTGCAGTACACAGTAATGCTGCACCGGAGGGCTCGGCAGGCAGATATACCGGTGCTGATATATATTATTATCCGTCAAGCCTTAACGGAAAAAGGTTCGCTGAAATCTTACAACGAAATTATGAAAACATCTATCCGTATCCTGATGATGTAGATATTATTCCGACCACAAGCCTTGCGGAAGTCCGCAGAACAAAAGCACCGTCGGCATTGATAGAAGTAGCGTACCACGATAATCCCGAAGAGGCACAGTGGATAAGAGAAAATGTCGGAGCAATCGGAAAAAATCTTGCACAGTCGATTGCGGAGTATTTTGGAGTACCGTTTGTAGAGGCTTGAAATAGACGGCTATATAGTGTATAATTTAACAAAAAGCTAACGGAAGTGTAAGTATGAACGCTTTGAGCAACGAAACTAAACTTAAAATTGAAAAAACAATAAAAAATTTGAAAGCAAACAAGATGGATGCTTATTATTGTGATAACAAAGAAGACGCCTGCAATCTTGTAAAAACTCTGATTAAAAAGGGCGATGTAATATCAAGCGGCGGTTCTGTTACTCTTAAAGAAACAGGAGTGTATGATATTATTACTTCTTCCGATTATAAGTATCTTGACAGAGCGGCAGAGGGAATTACTCCCGAAGAGGTGGAAGAGGTTTATTATAAGACTTTTTCTTCCGATGTTTACTTTGCGAGCAGTAATGCGATTACAGAAAACGGAGAACTGTATAATGTTGACGGCAATTCTAACCGTGTTGCGGCAATTTTATATGGTCCTAAGAGTGTTATACTTGTTTGCGGTTATAATAAAATTGTAAAAAACATTGATGAGGCAATTGACAGAGTAAAGAGAATTGCCGCACCGAGCAATACAATAAGATTAAATATTGAAACTCCATGCGGCAAAACAGGTAAATGTATTACAGCAGACAAAGAGGGCGCAGAACTTTGTTCGGGCTGCAAAAGTGACAGAAGAATTTGCTGTAACTATGTAGTTTGCGCTCAACAAAGACATAAGGACAGAATTAAGGTAATAATTATAGGTGAAAAATACGGATATTGATATATTAAAATTTAATTAAATAACAATAGAATTATTCCATTAATTGTTTTTGTGAATTATTGATTTTAAAAAATATGTACTGTTTAAGGCAAGCCATACCTTTGTTTCTAAAAATATGGCTTGCCGCACAGTTATGAACCCGATTAGTGAAAGTTGTTATTCTGATTCTTGTTCTGGCTGTTCTTCTGGTTTTTATTCTGGTTGTTATTCTGATTTTTGTTCTGATTCTGGTTATTGTTCTGGTTCTGATTGTTATTCTGATTCTGGTTGAAGTTCATATTAGCACCTCCCTCCGATATGCTTATTATTATCGTTTCTAAGGAATTTATACAATGAATATTTTTTTAGATAAAATGAAAGCTCTGCTCGGTGACGAGTTTGACGATTTTTTAAAATTTTATAATTCAAGCGGAGAACATTACAGAGGCTTAAGAGTAAATACTCTGAAATGTTCTGTGGAAAAACTTGAAAAATTACTTAATTTTGATTTAAAATCCGCTCCTTTTTGCAGTGAAAGCTTTTATATTCCGAATGAAATTACTTCGCTCGGTAATAACCCTTTGCATCATGCAGGCGCTTTTTATATACAAGAGCCGTCTGCTTCTTCGGCAGTAACAATGCTTGATGTGCAGGAGGGCGACTATGTACTTGACCTTTGCGCAGCACCGGGCGGCAAGAGTACGCAAATTGCCGCTAAGCTCAATTCAAAAGGCTTTTTATGGAGCAATGAAATTGTCAAAAACAGAGCTAATATTCTGCTTTCTAATATTGAAAGAATGGGTATAAGAAATGCCACGGTTTCAAATGCGTATCCCGAGGTGCTTTGTGACAGGCTTGCCGGCTGTTTTGACAAAGTGCTTGTTGACGCTCCTTGCAGCGGTGAGGGAATGTTCAGAAAAGACTCAACTGCCGAAAGCGAGTGGAGTGACGAGCATGTAAAAAGCTGTGCGGAGAGACAGTTAAAAATTTTGAACAGTGCTAAGAATGCGCTTAAAGACGGCGGAGTTATGGTGTATTCCACCTGTACCTTTTCAGTTGAAGAAAATGAGGGTGTTATCGGCAGGTTTTTAGAGGAAAATCCTGATTTTAAACTTGAAGACGCAAATGTAAATTTTGGCAGACCGACGCTTGAATATGCACGAAGAATTTTTCCGATGGACGGCGGTGAGGGACATTTTGCCGCAAGATTGAAAAAATCGGGCGAATTATATAAAAATTCTTTTACGGAAAACAGTAAAAAGAAAATTGACAGTAAAATTTTTGATTTTTACGACAGCCTGTTTATAGGCAGACCGTTTGGTGAAAATATTGAAGTGATAGGCGATAAAATTATTGTTTTGCCGCAGGAATATGTATCGTATGAAAAGCTGCCCGTTTTACGCAGCGGAATAATTTTGGGACAAATAGTTAAAAACAGAATCGAACCGCATCATTCGGCATTTATGGCGGCAAAGGCAGATGAGTGTGTTTCAAAAGTGGATTTTGATGTAAATTCTGCGGAAATTAAAGCGTTTCTTCACGGTGAAGAAGTTGCCGTTGACAATAATATTAAAGGATACACTGCTGTCTGCGTAAACGGAATTACTGTGGGATTTGGCAAATGCTCAAATGGCAGACTAAAAAATAAATATCCGAAAGGACTTAGACTTTTATAATGAATAACTTATCTGATATAGGAAAAATTAAAGAGATACTTTCAAAACACGGCTTTACATTTTCAAAATCACTTGGTCAGAACTTTCTGATTAATCCGTCTGTATGCCCGAGAATGGCAGAGTACAGCGGTGCAGGCGAGGGTGTAGGTGTAATTGAAGTCGGTCCGGGTATCGGTGTACTTACAAATGAGCTTTGTCAGCTTGCCGATAAGGTAGTGGCAGTAGAACTTGATAAAAGACTTCTGCCTGTTCTTGAAGAAACCCTTGGCGAATACGATAACTTAAAAGTAGTAAACGAAGATGTACTTAAACTTGATTTACACAAGCTGATTGCGGAAGAATTTGCGGGAATGAAGGTTGTTGTCTGTGCTAACTTACCTTATTACATAACATCTCCCGTTATTATGAAACTGCTTGAGGACAGACTGCCGATAGAGGCAATAACCGTAATGGTTCAGAAAGAGGCGGCACAGAGGATTTGTGCGGAAGTCGGTACAAGACAGAGCGGTGCGGTTACTGTGTCTGTAAATTATTATGCCGAGCCTGAAATGCTGTTTGGCGTAAGCGCAGGTTCTTTTATGCCTGCCCCGAAAGTCGATTCGGCAGTAATAAGACTTAATGTAAGAAAAGAGCCGCCTGTAAAGGTTGAGAGTGAAAAACTGTTATTCAATGTAATAAAAGCGGCTTTTTCACAGAGAAGAAAAACTCTTGCAAATTCGCTTAGTTCGGGACTTTCTGTTGAAAAAGGCAAGATAAATGAGCTTTTGATTAATTCGGGAGTAGAAACAAACGCAAGAGCGGAAAAGCTGACTCTTGATGACTTTGCGAATATTACAAACAATTTGCAGGAGATGATGTAATGAAAAAGCAAAAAATGAATGTTCTTTTTAAAATTGCGTTTATTTTACTTATAATATGCGTATTGCTTATATTAGCATCAATTATTATTGCCTATGCTTTTGACAGCGAAAAATGGTCGGCAATCACTTCCGCAAGCGGAGTTTTGCTTGCAACCGTAGGAATAATTCTCGGAATGTTAAGCAAACCTAAGAAAGTAAAGTTAAAAGATGAAAATAAAGAAAAACAGTTGACAAAAACCGAATAATCTGATAGAATAAAACCACTGTAAAGGGGAGTAGTTTGCAGATAATCTGTGGTACAATTCGTCAATCTCATACCTTATGGTATCGGTTGTATCTTAAAAAACGAGACTTTTATTGTATGATAATTGCGTTTGCAATATTTTACAATAAAAGTCTTTTTGTTTGCTTACTTTCTTTTATTAAGAAAAAATATGGAGGAATTATGATGAACTGGTATCAGTTGACCAAAGAACAAGTGCTTGAAAAGCTCGGTGTTACAAAGGACGGACTGAGCTCAAAAAAAGCCGAAGAATTATTGCAAAAAAACGGCGAAAATGTTTTGCAGGAGGGAAAGCGAAAAACCGCTTTGCAAGTGTTTCTCAGTCAGTTTGCGGATTTGCTTGTAATTATTCTTATTATTGCTGCAATTATTTCAATGTTTTCGGGTAATATTGAAAGCACTATAGTAATTTTTGCGGTAATTACACTTAATGCCATTCTCGGTACAGTCCAGCATATTAATGCGGAAAAATCACTTGACAGTTTAAAGTCACTTTCATCTCCGAATGCAAAAGTAATTCGTGACGGACAGAAAATTGAAATTCCGTCAAAAGAAGTGGTTGAGGGTGATATGGTTGTGCTTGAGGCGGGTGACCTTGTAGTAGCTGACGGCAGAATTATAAATAATTATTCTTTACAGGTAAATGAAAGCTCACTTACGGGCGAATCAACTAATGTTGATAAAAACGATGATAACATTACTGCGGAAGTCCCGCTCGCAGACAGAACAAATATGGTATATTCGGGCAGTTTGGTAACCTACGGCAGAGCTATTGTAGCTGTTACAGGCACAGGTATGAATACCGAAATAGGCAAGATTGCAAGCCTTATGAATGCGGCAAAAGAAAAGAAAACTCCTTTGCAGGAGAGCCTTGATAAATTCTCAAGCAAACTTGCGATTATTATTCTTATTATTTCTGCGCTCGTATTCGGTTTAAGCCTTTTAAATCATATGGCAATTCTTGATGCGCTTATGTTTGCTGTTGCCCTTGCCGTTGCCGCTATTCCTGAGGCTTTGGGTTCAATTGTTACTATTGTACAGGCAATTGGTACTCAAAAAATGGCTAAGGAAAATGCAGTTATCAAAGATTTGAAAGCGGTTGAAAGCCTCGGTTGTGTATCTGTAATTTGTTCCGACAAAACAGGTACGCTTACTCAAAATAAAATGACTGTTCAGAAAATATATATCAACGGTGAAAGTATTTTTGAAGAAGAACTTGACCTTAATAATCAAAGCCACCGCTATTTACTTTACGATATGGTGCTTAATAACGATTCAAGCATTGTTGACGGAAAGGGAATAGGCGACCCTACAGAGTATGCGTTGCTTGAAACTCTAAGAAAACTCGGATACAACGAAGATGATTTGCGTTCGGGACTTAAAAGACTTGAGGAAGTGCCGTTTGATTCCGACCGTAAGATGATGAGCACAAAGTATAAACTTCACGGTGTGAATCATATATTGACTAAAGGTGCTATTGACGCTATTCTTGACAGATGTGACAGTATTGCGGCAAAGGACGGTGTTCGTCCGATTACTCAAGCCGACAAGGCAGATATACTCAAGCAGAATACAGAGTATTCCGAAAACGGCTTGCGTGTGCTTACTTTTGCTTACAAGGAGTCTGATGAAGAACTCAATGTAAATACGGAGTACGGATATACTTTCTTAGGACTTGTTTCTATGATTGACCCGCCTCGTGAGGAGTCAAAAGCAGCGGTTGCAGATGCTGTCAGAGCAGGTATTAAGCCTGTTATGATAACAGGTGACCATAAGATTACCGCCACTGCCATTGCAAGACAGATTGGTATTTTCAGAGAGGGAGATATTGCCGTAACAGGTATGGAGCTTGACGCAATGAGCGACAGTGAACTTGACCAAAAGATTGAAAAAATATCTGTCTATGCTCGTGTTTCACCCGAAAATAAAATCAGAATTGTTGAGGCTTGGCAGAGAAAGGGCAACATCGTTTCTATGACAGGTGACGGCGTAAATGACGCACCTGCACTCAAAAAAGCCGACATCGGTGTTGCAATGGGCATTACAGGTACAGAGGTATCTAAGGATGCAGCGTCTATGGTACTTCAGGATGATAACTTTGCAACAATTATTAAAGCTGTTGCAAACGGCAGAAATGTTTACAGGAATATTAAAAATGCAATTCTGTTCCTGCTTTCGGGCAATATGGCAGCTATATTTGCGGTAGTTTACGCATCACTTCTTGCTTTGCCTGTGCCTTTTGAGGCAGTTCATCTTCTCTTTATAAATCTTTTAACCGACTCGCTTCCGGCTATTGCTATCGGTATGGAGAAGCCCGAAAAAGATTTACTCTCGCAAAAACCGAGAGATCCTAAACAGGGTATTTTGACTAAAGAATTTTCCGCACTAATGCTTTTGCAGGGTGCACTGATTGCCGTTGTTGTAATGACTGCTTTCTATATAGGTTTGCAGGTTAATGCCGCAACTGCAAGTACAATGGCTTTTGCAACACTTACCCTTGCTCGTTTGTTCCACGGCTTTAACTGTCGTAGTAAGCATTCGATTTTTAAAATCGGTCTTACCTCTAATGTATATAGCCTGCTTGCTTTTGCGGCAGGTGTAGGACTTCTTGCTTTTGTAATTTTTGTACCGTTTATGCATCCGCTGTTTAAGATTGCGGAACTTACAGGCGCACAAATCGGATTTATTGCTCTGCTTGCTTTTATTCCGACTGTAATTATTCAGATTGCTAAGGTAATTGCTGAAAACATCAAAAAAAGTAAATAAAAGCAAAATCAGCCAAACTCAAGCAAAGATATATCTCTTTTAATAAAATAAATTTTATAAACCGCAGTATTGTTGTTAAAATATTATTAAAATTCTTGACAACTAACTGCGGTTTATTTATAATTAAGTTAAATAAATTTGTGAGGTGGCTTTATTATGAATATTTGGCACGATATATCACCAAAAAGGATTACATCAGAAAAATTTTACGCTGTTATTGAGATTTCAAAGGGCGGTAAAAATAAATATGAGCTTGATAAAGAAACAGGTATGTTAAAACTTGACCGTGTGCTTTTTACTTCAACTCATTATCCCGCAAACTACGGTTTTATTCCGAGAACTTATGCAGATGACGGAGATCCGCTTGATGTGCTTGTTCTTTGTTCCGAAACAATACAGCCAATGACACTTGTTGAGTGCAAGCCTATCGGTGTACTCAATATGATTGATAATGACAGCTGTGACGAAAAAATCATTGCTGTGCCTGTTAATGACCCTAACTATTGCGGTTACAATGACATTGCTGACCTTCCTCGTCACTATTTTGACGAAATTCAGCACTTTTTCCAGGTATATAAGAGCCTTGAAAGCGGTAAGGTTACATCTGTAACTGAAACCAACGGTGTTGAGATGGCTAAGGATATTATTAAAAAGTCAATCGACAGCTACATTAAAGATTTCCAGATGGCATAAACAGAGGTATAAAGTGACAGAAAAAGAAAAAATGATTGCCGGCAAGGTATATAATTCTCAAGACAGCGAGCTTGTTGCTGCTTTGAATAAATCTAAGTCGCTTTGCCGTCAATACAATAATCTTGATTTTTCAAATGTTGCCGCTCGTAAGGTTATTATTGATGAACTTTTACAAGAAGAGCATAACGATGGATATTGTGTTTTTACTCCTCCGTTTTGGTGTGACTACGGATTTAATGTAAAAGTGGGTAAGAATTTCTATTCAAACCATAACCTTGTTATACTTGATTGTGCAGAGGTTACTTTTGGCGACAATGTTTTTGTTGGTCCTAACTGCGGATTTTATACTGCAATTCATCCTATTGATGCTCATCAGAGGAATACAGGAATTGAACTTGCAAAACCGATAAAAGTCGGCAGTGATGTTTGGTTTGGCGGCGGCGTAACCGTACTTCCCGGTGTTACTATCGGAAATAATGTTGTAATCGGTGCAGGCTCGGTTGTTGTAAAAGACATTCCGTCAGGCGTTGTAGCGGTTGGCAATCCTTGCAAACCTATCAGAAAAATTACCGAGGCTGACAAGCTTGATTTAGACGATCCGAATATCTAAAAATATTAATGCATAACAAAAGGCTTTCTTGAGTTTTTAAGAAAGCCTTGATATTTTTTTATAAAAATATTAAAATAATTATAGTTTGAAGTCATCTAAGGTGTACTCGTGAAGAGTCGGCGCTGACTGCGGAACACGCATAAGCGGGTCATATTTAAAGCTTTTGCATTTGTCATCAATAATTGTTTTGTTTTTTATGCAATGACAGGTATCGTTTTCATAAACCGAATTTAAGCAGTATGTACAGCTTGGTTTTATGTTTTTGCCGAAAAGCTTTTTCTTCAACATAATATCACCTCATTCTTTAATTATTATAACATTAACAGTTGTCATTTTCAAGCGAAACTACGCATAAGGAGAAGTATAATGAAATTTAATTCAAAAACTATGACTATCCATAATGCGGACAGTATGCCGTATTTAACATATAATTCTTTATCGGAAATTGATTTTATAAATCATGCTTTTTCCACAAAACTCGGCGGTGTGTCGACGGGTGAGTTTACATCTATGAACTTTGCGTTTAACAGGGGAGATAATCCCGACAGTGTTACTGAAAACTATAAACGCTTTTGCAAAAGTGCGGGATTTGATTATAATACGCTTACGGCTTCTGCTCAAGACCATAATACTTATGTTCGTGCGGTTACAACAGAAAATATTGGAACAGGTATTTATAAGCCGAGAGATATTGAAAGCGTTGACGCTTTGATAACAAATCAGAAAGGTGTAACTTTGGTCACTTATTATGCCGATTGTACACCGCTTTTCTTTGTTGACACAAACAAAAAAGCAATAGGACTTGCTCACGCAGGCTGGAGAGGTACTGTCGGCAGAATAGGCGAAAAGGTTGTGCAAAAAATGACCGAGCTTTACGGAACAAACCCGTCTGATTTAAAATGTGCGATTGGCCCTGCTATTTCCGTGTGCTGTTATGAGGTTGACAAACCTTGTGCCGACCATTTTCTTGCACTTAAAAATGTAAATCCGTCAGATTTTGTTCATCCTAAAGAAAACGGCAAGTATATGGTTGACTTGCTTGAAACCAACAGACAAATTCTTACGGCAGCAGGTGTAAAGCCAGAGAATATCACGGTTTCTGATGTATGTACAAACTGTAACAGCGATTTGTTGTGGAGTCACAGGGCAACCAAAGGGCATAGAGGCACAATGTGTGCGTTTATGTGTATAAAATAATTCTTAAATAGAAATATGCTTATTCTTTGCAAACCATACTTCTTTTACAGAAAATTCTTTGCCGTTAAGATAATTAAGAATACCTGCGTCGGTGTCAAATGAAAATTTAAGTTTATAGCTGTAAAGTGCCTGATACTTAATGTTATCAGGTGCTTTTCTGTTTTTTCCGTATTTAGTATCGCCCACAAGCGGATGACCGATATATGCCATATGCGCTCTTATCTGATGCGTTCTGCCTGTCAGAAGTTCAACTTCCGCAAGACTGTATTTGCCGTTGAAATCAAGAATTTCATATTTTGTTATAATTTCTTTTGAGCCGTCAACCTGTTTACTGAAAACTTTAACTTTATTTTGCGCTTCGTTTTTAATAAGATAATCGTGAAGAATATCGCAATCTTTTTTAGGTTTGCCGTGCAGCAGGCAAAGATAGTATTTTTCAAGTTCTCTTGTTTTGATTTTGGCATTGAGAACCCGCAAACTTTCGGCATTTTTTGCCGCAATTACTATACCGCCCGTGTTTCTGTCAATTCTGTTTGCAAGAGCGGGAGCGAATGCTTTTTCTTCTTTTGGGTTGTATTCGCCCTTATTATAAAGATAGTGCTGAACTCTTGCCACAAGCGAATCAAAATGGTAACTCTTGTCCTGATGTACGATAATACCGGGCTTTTTGTCAATCAGAATTATGTTCTCATCCTCATATACTATATCAAGTTTGTCGGGCGCTTTTAAAAATTCGTAGTTTTCCTGCTCGCTTTCCTCAAAAAATTCATCTTTTATGTACAGAGTAAGCACATCGCCCTCTTTGAGCATATCTTTTATATCGCACTTTTTGCCGTTTAGTTTAATGTACTTTGTACGGATATATTTATACATAAGCGACTTTGGCATAGTTTTGAATCTTTTTGAAAGAAACTTGTCAAGTCTTTGGTTTGCATCGTTTTTCTTTATATCAATAGTTCTCATTGCTTTCTCCTTAACCTTAATCAATTTAATTTTATATTATTATAAAATTTTTTTCAACCGATTTTTCACACTTTTTAAAAAGCTGTGTAAACTGATACAGGGTGATAAAGTGAATTGCTACTCACACAGGCTAAGGTCGGCTGTATTTTTCGGGCTTGGACTTCTGACTGCAAGTTTACTGCCTTCCGAATGTGTGCTTGTGGTTGCAGCTGCAGCACTTATTGTGGTCAGTCTGACTTGCATACGAAGATAATATGAGAGGAGATTTGCAATGAAAGTTGTACTTATTGAACGGCCAAAATTCTTATCGGCAATTTTACGGAAGATTTACGGAATTAAAAAGGTAATAAATCCGCAATAAAACTTTCTTATATGTAAAATAAAATTTTATTGGTAATTATTAATAACATAATTAAACAAAAGATGTGCATATCAACAAAAAGATATGCACATCTTAATTTATTATTGAGTTCTTTTGGAAAAAATATTATAATAGGACTGAAATTTTATTATGGAAGTTTTGAATTAACACATGAAACTAATCAAGAAAAGCGCAAGCATCCTTCTTTCTTCAATGATGCTTGTTGGTTGTACAGTTACTGCACTTACAGCTAATGCCTCAACAGGCGGTCAGCTTTGCAGTAAGTATGCCACAAACCCTAACGGCAAGGTAGGTATTCAGAAGATTATCACTATTGACGGTAATGTTACTGTAGACGACGTAACACTACTCCAGCTTTACGTTGCCGGTGACAAGTCACTTGACGCTAACGCTCAACTCAAAGCTGATGTAAACAGAGATGGCATTATTGACATTCTCGATTGTACAGAAATTCAGCTTTATGTTGCTGGTAATATTCCAAACCTCGGTTGATACCTGATATAATTTAACAGCTTTTACAGCATCGGATTGATTAATTTCAGTCCGATGCTTTTTTATTGTAATATTTTCATTACCCTTCTAATATATTTTGAGTATAAATATAAAAGGAGAGATAAAATATGGAGTTTAATCAGGATAACCGATCGTTTTGCACAACTGTTGCGGTGCTTGACACGGTTGCCGAACAGCTTGCTGATGTCGATTTAACTTTACCCGATTATTGTCCGGATATCGAAAAAATTTTGAAATGTACTCTTATCCCTAAAATTCAGACAAGAACCTTATCGGGCGGACAACTGCAAATTGACGGTAACTGTGTTGTTAATGTGCTGTATGTTGACAGTATCAAAAAAAGTATTCGTTGCTGTGAGCAGTCGGTTAATTTTTCTCAAAGCTTTTCTGTTAAAGAAGCGCCTGATAATCCTGTTATATTAACAAGAACAAAGCCCGAGTACATAAACTGTAGGGCATTAAGCCCTCGCAGACTTGTAATGCACGGTGCATTTTCGTTATATGCAAAGGTGCTTTCCTCGGCAAAAACAAGTATCTATTCACCGCCTGCCGAAAATTGTCTTGAAGCACAGCTGATGAATATAAAATGTGCAAGCCTGACTTCTCTTTGCCAAGAACAGTTCAGCGTGGTAGAAGAAGTTTCTGTGGGAGATAAGCCTGTAATTGAATCAATCTTGAGTACCGATATAAGTGTGAATATTACCGATACCAAAGCAGTTACAGGTAAACTTATGGCGAACGGCGAAATCAACTTAAAACTATTATATATAACTGATGTTGAGAGCGGCGAAACAGGAAAACTTGATTACTTATTGCCCTTTAATCAAATTATAGATTGCGAGGGTATCGACGAAAATACAATTAACTGTGTTTCCTGCGATATTATGTCTTATGACATCAGACTTAAGAATGATGTTATGTCAGATAAACCTCTTTTACTGCTTGATTTAAAACTTTGTCTTACAGAAGAAGGCTATGTAATAGCTGACGAAAATGTAGTTACAGACGCATATTCTGTTAAATGTGCAACTCAACCCGCTTTTACACAATTGAATATAGTAAGTGATCTTGCAAAACTTAATGATTCTCATATTGAAAAATCTTCGGTTGCTGTCGATAACGGAAAAATCAGCAAAGTAATAAACATATCATCAAACCAAATTACTGCTGATTATTCTTGCGACGATAAGGGTATAACTGTTTCGGGTAAGGTAAATATTTGTATTCTTGCCGAAAACGAAGATAAAATACCTGTGTTTATTGAACGCAATATAGACTATTCTCATCTTATGACATCAAGCAGTGAGTATAACTGTGCATTGTATGTTGAACCTCGTGTAGCAAGTATAAGCTATCGACTTGCCGATGACAGCACAGTTGAAATCAGGTGTGAAATTAAATTTGCCGTTTCGGCTGCCGCAAAAGAAAATATAAGGGCGGTTTCCGATGTAGAGATATTTGAAGATAAACCAGTAAAGCCCGAAGAGTGTGCTCTGACTTTGTACTTTGCGCAAGCGGGGGAGAGTCTGTGGAGTATTGCCAAATCGCATAATACGGCACTTGATAAACTGATTGAAGAAAATTCGGCAGCGGCACAAAATGAGGATATTCCTCGAATGCTGCTTATTCCGAGAGTTTAGGAGGTACAAAAATGGAAGAAAGAAATGTGTATCGTGACATTTCACGCCGAACAGACGGAGATGTGTATATCGGTGTTGTGGGTCCTGTGCGAACAGGTAAGTCAACTTTTATAAAAAAATTTATGGACTCTCTGGTATTGCCGAATATAACGGATGAGGCGGTATATCGCAGAACTCTCGATGAACTTCCGCAGTCGGCGTCGGGAAGAACCATAATGACAACCGAACCTAAATTCATACCGGAAGAATCAGTTGAAGTTGATCTGGGAAACAACACTTCTTTCAGGGTAAGAATGATTGATTGCGTAGGTTATATAGTTGACAGTGCAATTGGCTACAGTGAAGACGAACAGCCGAGAATGGTTAAAACGCCTTGGTTCGATAAGGAAATTCCTTTTGATGACGCTGCCGAAATCGGCACAAAAAAGGTTATTACAGATCATTCGACAATCGGCTTGGTAATAACAACTGACGGTACAATCAGTGATATTGACAGGGAAGACTACATTGAGAGCGAACAGCGGGTTATTAACGAACTGAAAGAGATTAACAAACCTTTTATTGTTTTGCTCAACTCAACCGAACCCGAAAGCGAAAGAGCAAAAAATCTCGCTGCTCAAATGGCGTCAATTTACAATGTGCCTGTAATTCCCGTAAGCTGTATGGAACTTGACGAATTTGAAATTAAGCGCATTCTTGCCCAGCTTTTGTTTGAGTTTCACATAAAAGAAATCAAAGTAGATATTCCTAAATGGCTCGTAATGCTTGATAAAGATCACTGGCTCAAAACCAATATCTTTGACGCAATCAAAAAGAGTGCGGGAAAAATCGAAAAAATCCGTCAGGTTCAGGATATAATGCAGGAACTTGACAACTGCGAATATATTAATTCTACCGAAATAAAAAGTCTTGATTTGGGCAGAGGCTTTGCGACTATCGGAATTAATATTGACAGTAAATTGTTTTATAAGGTACTTTCCGAAGAATCGGGTATTGACATTACCGACGAATGTGCGCTGTTCAGTTGTGTAAAAGAACTTTCCAAAAAGCAGAAAGACTTTGATAAACTTGCGCAGGCTTATGAACAGGTGCAGGAAAACGGTTACGGAATTGTTATGCCGACTATTGAAGAGTTATCGCTTGAAGAGCCTGAAATTATTAAACAGAGCGGAAAGTACGGCATAAGGCTCAAAGCAAGCGCACCGAGTATTCATATGATGAAGATTTATACAAAGACAGAGGTAACTCCGATTGTAGGCTCGGAACAGCAGTCCGAGGAGCTTGTATCTTATCTTTTGAAAGAATTTGAGGAAAATCCGGAAAAAATTTGGGAAAGCAATATCTTCGGCAAATCCGTGCATGAACTTGTCAACGAGGGACTGCACAATAAATTGTACAGAATGCCGTCCGACGCAAGAGCAAAAATAGGTGAAACCATTGAAAAAATTATAAATGACGGTTGCAACGGTCTTATATGTATAATTCTGTAATTGAAATATAATGCTTTAAAATTAAACAAATTATATTTTAAAACATTTAATATGATTAGGTAAACCGCCAAAAATTATTCCCCCCCGTATTTATTATTGAAAATTTTACAGGAATAAAGTATAATAATCCTGTATGAAAATAATAAATATGGGGGTTATTTTATGAATCTTTCCGATGTAGCTTTAGCAGCTCAGACAGCCCAGAAAGAAAGTCTTACGCTTGCTGAAAAAGGCATAACATCCGCAAAGGTTGTTCTCACAGGCTTTGTTGTTGTATTTGCCATGCTTATTCTGTTGATTTTTATTATTAAAATCTACAGTGCTATTGTTCAGAAGGCTCAAAGTGCCGGCAGCAACAGCAAAAAAGGCAAGAAAAATAAAGATGAAAAACCTGCTGAAAAGCCGGCTGCGGCACCTGCTTCTGTTGTTACCACAAGCGCAGCAACAGACGGAATTTCAGACGAAGTTGTAGCTGTTATTTCAGCTGCCGTGGCAACAATGTACGGTTCATCTGAAAAAGCACGAATCAAGAGTATTAAAAAGTCATCTGACGGTGGTCGTTCAGCTTGGGCAAAAGCCGGTGTACTTGATAATACCCGCCCATTTTAAGGCATATTTTAAGGGAAAGGATGTTATCTAATGGAAATTTTACAAGGCTTTGTAGATGCCGTTGTAGGTATCTTTAACAGTTCAGGCCTTACAACTCTTAACTGGCAGAACTATGTTATGATTGGTGTTTCAATCGTTTTGCTTTATCTTGCTATCAAAAAGCAATATGAGCCGCTCTTGCTTCTTCCTATCGCTTTTGGTATGCTTCTTGTAAACCTTTATCCGAGCATTATGGCTCCTCAGTCAACTGAACTTCTTACAGAGGCTCAGTGTGCGGCACGAGATATTGCAACATCGGGTCACGCCACACAGGTTATTGACGGCGTAACTTATTATGAAAACCCAACATACGGCGGATTGCTTTATTATTTATATCAGGGCGTTAAGCTTGGTATTTACCCACCGCTTATCTTCCTTGGTATTGGTTGTATGACAGACTTTGGTCCGCTTATTTCAAACCCAAAGAGCCTTATCCTCGGTGCTGCCGCTCAGATTGGTATTTTCGTAACATTTACAGGTGCTATCTTCCTCGGCTTTACAGCTAAAGAGGCTGGCGCTATCGGTATTATCGGTGGTGCAGACGGTCCTACCGCTATTTTCGTTACAACAAAGCTCGCACCTCACCTTTTAGGTTCAATTGCGATTGCCGCATATTCATATATGGCGCTCGTTCCTATTATTCAGCCGCCTATTATGAAAGCTCTTACAACAAAGAAAGAGCGTGCTGTAGTTATGGAACAGCTTCGTCCTGTATCTAAACTTGAGAAGATTATGTTCCCTGTAATTGTTGTAATTATCATTGCAATCTTCCTTCCTGACGCTGCTCCGCTCGTTGGTATGCTTATGCTTGGTAACCTCTTTAAGGAATCAGGCGTTGTTGAAAGAATTAACAAGACAGCTCAGAATGAACTTATGAACATTATTACAATCTTCCTTGGTACTACTGTCGGTGCAACTGCATCGGGACAGACATTCCTTACTATTGATACAATCAAGATTATTGTTCTTGGTCTTATCGCATTCTGTATGGGTACTGCATTCGGTGTACTCTTTGGTAAGATTATGTATGTTGCAACAGGCGGTAAGGTAAACCCACTTATCGGTTCAGCAGGTGTATCTGCCGTTCCAATGGCTGCTCGTGTATCACAGAAGGTTGGTCAGCAGGAGAATCCAGGTAACTTCCTCCTTATGCACGCTATGGGTCCTAATGTTGCCGGTGTTATCGGTTCAGCAGTTGCAGCAGGTGTATTGCTCAATGTAGTTGGCTAAAAACAAATATATATAATTTCAATAAAGGAAGTCGTTATGGCTTCCTTTAATTTTATTGTTAATAATTCATTATTAGAATTAATTAGTGCATTTAATGAATTATAATATATAGTATTGTATTTTTATTGTATTTTTATTGTATTTTTATGCTGATTTTGGGAGGTCGAGTAATGCCAACTAATATAACAATTCAGAGAATTTTAGTCATTGTTTTACAGAGAATAAAATTTATTATTCTTTTGACACTTGTATGTATGCTTTCGTTTTTTCTTTATTCTAAGTTTTTTATAACTCCTATGTACAGTACATCTGCTATGCTTTATGTGCAGAACTATAATGCTAAAAGCCAGAGCAATCAGGAAAACGGAAAAATCTTTAGCTCCGATATTTCAGGTTCTGCTTCTCTTGCCGAGGCATACATAGTTTTTCTTAATAATTCGGACAGCATTACTTCGCTTTTTAACGACTGCGATGTTTCAATAACAAACGATTCTTTCTTTATTACGGTTACGGTTTCGGGTTCAGACCCGCAAACTTGTGCGAATGTAGCAAATCAGATTTGCGAGACTGCAGGCGATGTTTTTGCCGATCGCTTTGCATACGGACAGATTGGTATTGTAAGATCTGCGCAAGTTCCCAATGCACCGTATGAACCAAACAATCTTAAAAACGCATTGATTGGTTTGGTAATCGGTCTTGTTGCATCTGTGCTTATTTCAATTTTACTTGAACTTATTGACCTTACTGTTAAGCCTGATGACGATTTACAGGAAATGTACGATATTCCTATATTTGCGGAAATACCTGATTTTGGTAATTAAGGAGGGATAGCGTATGAAGTTAAGATTACCTTTTAAAAAGGATTTAAGTAAAAAAAGCAAGTCACAAGTAACTGTCAACAATAAAAATAAATTTGCAATTGTTGAGTCTTACAAAATTGCAAGAACCAATATTATGTTTTCTCTTTCTGCGTCTGAAAAGAAAGCCTTTGCGGTAACAAGTTATTCAAAGGGTGAGGGTAAAAGTACAGTTGCGTCTAACCTTGCAATTTCTTTTTCAAAAATGGAAAGTAAAGTATTGCTTGTTGACTGTGACCTTCGCCGACCTAATGTTCATAATATTTTTAAAATTGATAATACCAAAGGTCTTGCGGATGTAATCGGTAAGATGATTAATTTTGATCAGGCGGTTCAGAAAAATGTTCTTCCCGGACTTGATATTCTCGTTTCGGGTACTATTCCGCCAAACCCGTCGGAACTTATGTGTTCCTCAACATTTATTTCTTTGGTTGAGCAGTTAAAGGAAGAGTATGATTATATCATATTCGATACTCCGCCTATCGGAGTGGTTGCCGATGCACTTCTTCTAAAAGAATTAATTGCAGGCTTTATTGTTGTAGTAAGAGAAAGAGCCACAACTCACGGCGATTTACGAAATCTTACGGAAAGCATTAAGCTTGCCGATTCAAGAGTCCTTGGTATAGTCAAGGTAGGCTGTTCGCAGAACGAGAGAAGAAAAGGCAAGTATTACTACAAATACTATTACAATTATTATTAATTATTTTACAGCTTACGAAAATATATCAATTGTTTTTCGTAAGCTGCTGTTTTATGGTATAAAATTTAGATTTTTAAAATAAAATGCAAGATTTTTAAAAAACACTTGCATTTTTCTTCCTTTTGGATTACAATATAACAGTAATATTTTGTATTTTTTGCAATTTGAATTTAAGGAGAAAGCAAAATGAATTATGTGAATTGTAACAAAGAAGACCTCGAAAAAGAATATGCGGCACTTGTTGCTGAATATGAAGAGGTAAAAGGTAAGGGTTTAAAACTTAATATGGCAAGAGGTAAGCCGGGTGAAGATCAGCTTAACCTTTCAAGACCGTTGCTTGATGTAATCAACAGCAGCACTGACTGTATTACAGCACACGGTGCAGATTGCCGTAACTACGGTGAGCTTGCAGGCATTGATGAGTGCAAAAACTTTTTTGCGGAGATTTTTGATGTAGATCCGTCAGATGTAATGGTTGGCGGTAACTCAAGCCTTAATATGATGTTTGATACAATTGCAGGTTTTATGACAAAGCCTGTTGTTGAGGGCTGTAAGCCTTGGTATGAGGTAAAGAACAGAAAATTCCTTTGCCCGTCACCGGGTTATGACCGTCACTTTGCTATTACCGAATATTTTGATTTTGATCTGATTCCTGTTCCGATGACAGAGAATGGCCCTGATATGGATGTTGTTGAAAAACTTGTTGAGAATGACGATTCAATCAAGGGTATTTGGTGTGTTCCTAAGTATTCAAATCCGCTCGGCATTACTTTCAGCGATGAAACAGTTAAGCGTTTTGCCGCTTTAAAGCCTGCCGCAAAGGATTTCAGAATTATGTGGGATAACGCTTACTGTGTTCACGATGTAACAGATACTCCCGATGAACTTTTGAGTCTTATGGCTGAATGCAGAAAAACAGGTAATGTTGATCTTCCTATCATGTTTACATCAACATCAAAGATTACTTTCCCGGGTTCAGGTGTAGCTGCAATGGCTGCTTCCGATAACAATATGAAAGTAATTAAGAACAGATACCAGTATCAGGTTATCAGTTATGATAAGATGAATATGCTCCGTCACGCTCGTTTCTTTGGTGACCTTAACGGTGTTAAAGAGCATATGAAACTGCATAAAGCTGTTCTTAAGCCAAAATTTGAAATTGTTTTGAATGCTCTTGAGTCACAGCTTAAGGAAACAGGTACAGCTGATTGGACAAATCCAAACGGCGGTTATTTTGTAAGTGTAGATGTACTTGAGGGTACAGCAAAAGAGGTTGTTCGTCTTTGTAAAGAAGCAGGCGTTGTACTTACAGGTGCAGGCGCTACTTATCCTTACGGCAACGACCCTAAGGACAGCAACATCAGAATTGCCCCTTCGTTCCCGCCAAACGATGAACTTAAGGAAGCAATGGATGTATTCTGCATTTGCGCTAAACTTGCAGCTTGTGCAAAAATTCTTAACAAATAAGCAATATATTAAACATTAATTTGCTTATTTATCTAAATGCAATGTAAAATTTCCAACTAAAAAGAATTTTTTTATCAAAAATTCCCTTATCCGTTGACTTTTTATCAAAAAAATTATATAATAACTCTGTTATGTCTGTATGTGTGTCTTTCGTAACAGAGTTATTTTTATGAAAGCAACTACAGTCAATTAAAAAATGGAGGTTCCTAAGGCATGAAAAGAATACCAAAGCCTGTATTCTTCATTGTAGCCTTGCTGGTGCTTGCTTTTACATTTACAGCAGTTTTCGGAGTATCCTACTATACAGGTGACAACAAAAACACTGTCGTTAAAGGCATTAGCGATATACGATGGGGAATAGACATCAGGGGCGGTGTTGAAGCAACATTTAAGCCTGCCGGCGATGTTGACGCTACTGATGAGCAGTTAGAATCTGCTAAAGCAATCATTGAGCTTCGTATGGTATCTGACGGTATTACCGACTATGAACTTTACGCTGACTCTTCAAACGACAGAATTATTGTTCGTTTCCCGTGGAAATCTGACGAAAAAGATTTCGACCCTGCAACTGCTATTGAAGAAATATCATCAACAGCAGAGCTTACTTTCAGACCGGGTAAAAGCTATGAAACTACCGAAGTAGGTTCGGACGGCAACCCTGTTTACAAAACTCCTAAAGACGATACAACTGAAATTCTTATGAACGGCTCTTACATAAAGTCGGCGCAGGCAGTTGTAAATCAGGAAGATAACTCATACGCTGTAAGCATTGAGTTTAACGATGAAGGTAAACAGCTTTTTGGCGATATTACAACTAAGTATCTTAATAAGACAATCTCAATTTGGATGGATGATGTTATGATTTCCGCACCTACTGTAAATGCGGCAATCACAGACGGCAAAGCGCAGATTACAGGTGACTTTGACGCTGAATCTGCAACTGCTCTTGCAAACAAGATTAACGCAGGTGCTCTTCCGTTTAAACTTGAAACTGTAAGTTCAAGCAACATCAGCCCGACACTCGGTGAGAATTCACTTACAGCTATGGCTTATGCAGGTGTTATTGCATTTGTGGTTATTGCTGTTATTATGATTGCAATGTACAGACTTACAGGTGTTATCGCAGTTATTTCTCTTGCAGGTCAGATGGGTCTTGCAATTGCGGCTGTATCAGGTTACTTTACAACTATTTCGTCATTCACAATGACACTTCCTGGTATTGCAGGTCTTATTCTTTCAATCGGTATGGGCGTTGACTGTAACGTAATTACAGCAGAGCGTATTAAGGAAGAATTAAAGCAGGGCAGAACTCTTGACGGTGCTCTCGAGCGTGGTACAAAGAATTCACTTTCTGCTATCATCGATGGTAATATGACAGTTATTATAGTATCTGTTATTCTTATGCTTGTATTCGGTCCTTCAAACATTCTCTCAATCATCTTTGGCGAATCAACAACCGGTACAATCTACTCATTCGGTTACACACTCCTTGTTGGTGTAATTGCTAACTTTATTATGGGCGTATTCCTTACCCGTGTAATGCTCAGAAGTATTTCAGGCTTTAAGGTATTCCGCAAAAAAGGCTTGTACGGAGGTGTTAAGAATGGCTAATGAAAGCACAAAATCCGCTAAGGTTAATGGTCAGCTTTCTGTTGAAGAAGTAAGTGAAAAATTCAACGGCGGCAGAAAGATTATTGACTTTACAGGTCACAGCAAAATTTTCTTTGGCATTTCCATCGCAATTATTGTAATCGGTATCATTTGTAACTTCATTTTCGGTACTACACTTGACATACAGTTTTCGGGCGGTGCGTCAGTAAAATACAGTTATTCCACAGATATTTCCGAATCCGAACTTACTGATTTTATTCAGTCACATACAGAGGCAAGAATTACTACTTCTTATTCAACAGATATGGTTGGTAATTCCAGTCATAATGTTGCTGTTCAGTTCTCCGGAAACAAGGCTATTGATACTAACATTCAGTCGACACTTCTTGAAGATCTCAATAAACAGTATCCTGATGCAGGCTTTAAAATTCTTGAGTCGGGTTCTATTGACGCTTCAATGGGCTTTAACTTCCTCTTAAAGTGTCTTACAGCTGTTGCAATCGCAAGTATACTTATGGTTATTTATGTAACACTCAGATTTAAGAAAATCGGCGGTCTTTCAGCCGGTGTTACAGCTCTTATAGCACTTTTCCACGATGTTATTATGATTTACTTTATGTATGTAATCTTCCGTATGCCGATTGATTCCAACTTCATTGCCGTAGTTCTTATGATTCTCGGTTACTCACTTAACGATACAATCGTTATTTACGACCGTGTTCGTGAGGAACGAAAAGCACTTGGCAGAAAAACAGATGCAGGTATGGTATTTAATCTCAGTGCTACAAAGTCGCTTAAGAGAACAATTATTACTTCTGTAACAACTCTTTCAGCAATCTTGATTGTATATATTGTTGCCTTAGTATATAATATCTCTTCGGTACAGGCTTTCGCACTTCCGATGATTATCGGTATCATTTCAGGTTGTTATTCTTCTATCTGTATTGCAGGTCCTCTTTGGGTACTCTGGCAGAGAAAGAAAAAGAACAGCAAAAAGAAATAATGCGTTTGCTTTAAATTTTATTTAATAATTATGGGCTGCGATATGAATAAATTTCGCAGCCCTGAATTTATATGTGAAAGCATATTATTGTATATTTTATGGTAAAACTATTATGGGGTAATCTTTACTGTAATCAGGGGTGTTATATGAAAAAAATCTTTTCGTTTTTATTGGTAATCATATCAATATGTTCTTTATTACTTTACGGTTGTTCAAGCAATGAACAAAACAGCAGACAATCCGAAAAATTAAGTATAGTAACTTCTATTTTTCCGTATTACGATTTTGCAAGAAATATTGTCGGCGATAAAGCAGATGTAAAGTTATTGCTTTCACCCGGTAACGAACCGCATCATTACGAACCGTCACCGTCCGACATTGTTGCCATAGAAGAATGTGATATATTTATCTATAACGGCGGTGAAAGTGACGAGTGGGTTGAAAATGTGCTTGACTCGCTTGAAAATAAAAATATTACTGTTTTGAAGATGACCGATTATGTGTCACTTCTTAATGAAAAAAATCCTGACCATACTGACGGTGATGAGGCAGATGAACATATATGGACTTCTGTCAGAAATGCCGAGCAGTTTGTAAAGAAAATATCGGATGTTGTTACGGAAAAGGATAATAAAAATAAATCTGAATATGAAAACAATACAAATCAGTATCTTTTAAGTCTTGATGAACTTGACAAAGAATTTACCGATGTTGTTAATAATAAAAAGCGTGACACTGTTGTATTCGGCGACAGATTTCCGTTTTTGTATTTTATGACCGATTACGGACTTAACTACGAATGTGCGTTCCCGGGCTGCAGCAGTGAAACCGAACCGAGTCTTGAAGTAGTGACAAGACTTATTGATTATGTAAGAGATAATAATATTCCTGTTGTGTTTCACCTTGAAATGTCAAACGGCAAAATTGCACAGCTGATCGGTGATGATACCGGAGCTGAAATTTTGCAGTTTTCGTCGTGCCATAATATTACAAAAGATGAATTTAATAACGGAGAAGATTATATTTCTGTTATGAAACAAAATTGCAGTGCATTAAAGGAGGCTTTATCTTAATGTCATTAATTGATTTTAATAAGGTAACTATTGGTTATGACGGCAAAAGTGTAATTTCGAATCTTACTTTTCAGATAAAGCCGAATGAATATGTTTGCATAGTTGGAGAAAACGGTTCAGGTAAGACAACACTTATGAAATGCTTACTTGGACTTATTCCGCCTTTATCGGGTAAGATTACATTCGGTGACGGATTAACTCAAAATGAAATCGGTTATCTTCCGCAAAAGACTGTTTTGCAAAAGGATTTTCCTGCTTCGGTTGAAGAAGTTGTGTTATCCGGCTGTCTGAATAAAAAACATACCTTGTTTTATTCAAAAGAACAGAAAAAAACCGCTGAAAAAAATATGGAACTTACAGGAATTACCGATATTCGTAAAAACTGTTTTCGTGAACTTTCGGGTGGTCAGCAACAAAGGGCATTGCTTGCAAGAGCATTGTGTGCAACAACAAAACTTTTGATTCTTGATGAACCTGTTACGGGACTTGACCCTGTTGCAAGTGCGGATATGTATAACCTTGTAAAGAATCTGTATAAAGAGGGAATAACGGTAATTATGGTATCACACGATATTACCGCCGCAGTAAACAACGCAACAAAAATTCTTCATCTTTCTAAAGATAATTACTTTTTCGGCAGTACGCATCAGTATCTTCATTCCGATGTAGGCAAGAAGTTTTTGATTACCGATTGCCCTTGCGATGATTGCAGGCATCACCATATTCATAATTTAGCGTAAAGGAGGCGGTAAGATGTTTGAAACTATTGCTGAAATGTTTTCGTACGGTTTTATTGTAAGAGCTTTTATTGTCGGTACTCTTGTTTCGCTTTGCGCCGCTTTGCTTGGCGTAACTCTTGTGCTGAAACGATATTCTATGATCGGTGACGGCCTTTCCCATGTAGGCTTTGGTGCGCTCGCAATTGCCGCATCGTTAAATCTTGCTCCGTTACAGGTTGCGGTTCCGGTTATAATCATTGCCGCATTTTTACTTTTAAGACTTTCGGAAAAAAGTAAAATCCGTGGAGATGCGGCTATCGCCATTATTTCAAGTACAGCGCTTGCAATCGGTGTTGTCTGTGTAAGTATTTCGGGAGTAAATACCGACCTTAATTCTTATTTGTTCGGCAGTATTCTTGCCACAACAAACGCTGATGCTGTAATGTGTGCCGTTCTTGCTTTGATAGTAATTGTGATTTTTGTTTTGTTTTACAATAAGATTTTTGCGGTTACATTCGATGAAACATTTTCAAAGGCTACAGGACTTAAAACAGGTGTTTATAATACTGTAATTGCCTTGCTCACAGCACTTACAATCGTAATCGGTATGAGAATTATGGGTACACTTTTAATTTCGGCTCTTATCATTTTCCCTGCACTTTCTTCAATGAGAGTGTGCAAAAAATTTAAAGCGGTAATTATTTGTTCGGGTGTACTTTCGCTTATTTGTTTCTTCGTTGGAATGTATGCATCTTACACAATGGATACTCCGACGGGAGCAAGTGTAGTAATTGTAAATGCCTTTGTATTTGTAATTTTCTGGCTTATTGAAGTTATTAATACAAGAGTAAGAAAACACAATTAATTATAAAATATTTTCAATTTTAACAAGCTCACTGTCCTTTACGGAGGTGAGCTGTTTTTTTATGCCCGCACTTTCGGCAAGGTAATTGTCGTTGCTCTGTGTAGCGACATATGACCGCATTGCAGATAGGTTTACACTGATTTCATCAACATAATCGTGAATAAGAAGAATATCAAAAATGCTTAGATTCTTTTGCCATTTTGATTCTGCAGCTGCAAGCACATCTTTTGCACCGTCATAATTCTCACTTTTAACAAGGTTGTCGGCAGATACAATTTCTTCGTTAAGTTCGTCAATTCTATTTGTTACATAGAACATTTCAAAAATGCCTGTTGCTATTGATAAAATAAAAAAAGCCAATGATATATATATTCTTTTCATATTAAATTTCCTTTGTAATTATTTTATAATTTCCTGCTCCGTCAAGCGTCATAATAAATATATCGTCTATGGCGACATTTTCTTTGTAAAGAATTTTATCTACGGTTTCTTTGCTGTTTTTGCAAAGTCTGAGTGAATTTTGTAAAAGCTGTCCGTCGCTGATTACCACGGTTTCAAGTTTTGTGTCGGGAATTTTAATATCGAGGTTTTCAAGTGTTACCGTGCGCTTTTCGGGCTTTTGCAAAACGCTTATTTTTCCGTTGGTTTCTACGATACAATATTGTACCTCGTCGAGTGAAAAAATATCCTGTTGCCTTAGCTGAATACATAAATCTTCGGTTGACATTCTAAGCCGTTTCATTTCGTTTTGCATCAGTTTTCCGTCCTCTATTACGGTTATGGGCGAACCGCAGATAAGACCTCGGAATTTTCTGCTTTTCAGCATTATTATACTTGCTATTATTTCACAGGCAATAAGAACGAGTACGGGAATTATGCCCGAAAGCAATGGTTGTGAAGTATTTGACATAGGAATTGCCGCAATATCGGATACAATCAGAGTTACTACAAGTTCGCTCGGCTGCATATCGCTTATTTGCCTTTTGCCCATAAGCCGAATTGCAAGAATAACAAATGCATACAAAAGCAGAGTTCTTATAATTGAAATAATCATTTTATCACCATTACTAATGTTTGCAATAAATGTAAATATATACAAATTTCGGAATAATTGAGATAACTTTGTAAAGCCTAATATTGGTGATAGAATGTATAATTCATTAAAAGAAAATTTATCTTCCCTTAAATCGGCTTTCGCAAATTCCGCCGATTTTACTGTGAGAGATATGATATTAAATTCAGATAATAAAACCACATCCGCAGTAATTACAATAGAGGGAATGTGCAGCAAAGAAGTAATCGCACTTTCTATAATTAATCCGATTTTTGATTTTGATTTTAAAAATGCAGACGGTACACAAATTCTAGATGAAATTCGACTTTCGGTTCTCTCTGCAAGTGAAATTGTGGAATTTGAGAGCTTTGATGAGGCAATAATGTTTTTAACTTCAGGTTTTGCTGTAATTGCTGTTGACGGATGCAGTAAAATGCTTGCAATCGGTGTGCAGGGTTTTTCTTTCAGAGGAGTTACCGAACCCGAGAGCGAAGTGGTACAGCGTGGTTCAAAGGAAGGCTTTACCGAACCTTTGAGAATTAATATGACGCTTATCAGACGAAGAATAAAAAGTCCTGACCTTGTATTTGAAACCGCAACAGTCGGTACAACTTCAAAAACTCAACTCTGTATTTGCTATCTGCAAAATTCGGTGTCTAAAATTATCCTTGATAAAATAAGAAAAAGACTGCAGTCAAGTGACCTTGAAATGGTGCTTGCATCGGGTTATTTATCTGAATATCTTGAGGATAAGGGCACAAAGTCTATATTTTCGGGAGTAGGCATTTCCGAACGCCCCGATACTGTATGCGGAAAACTTATGGAGGGAAGAGTAGCGATTTTGGTTGACGGTACTCCGACCGCAATTATTATTCCGCATATTTTTGTGGAGGAATTTCAGAGTGTGGACGATTATTCAAACCGCCCGTATTATGCAACCTTTATCAGAATACTAAAGTATATTTCATTTTTCACGGCAATATTTGTACCGGGTATTTATACTGCATTTGCTCAATTTCATCCCGAGTATTTTCCGAAAGGCTTGCTTTTAAAAGCGTCAACGGCACTTGCGGATACTCCTTTGCCTGTTGCGCTTGAAGTGCTGATAATTATGTTTGTTTATGAAATTATGAGAGAGGCGGGATTGCGGATTCCAAAACCGCTCGGTCACGCCGTCAGCATTGTGGGTGCGCTTGTAATTGGTGAAAGTGCGGTAAATGCAGGGTTTATTGCCTCATCTACCCTTATGATAGTTGCAGTTGCGGCAATCAGCAGTTATGTTACTTCGTCGCTTTATGCACCTATTACAGTGCTTAGATTTGCTTTTGTGGCAGTCGGAGGGATTTTTGGAATGTGGGGAATTGTTCTTATGAGTTGCTTTGTGCTTGCAAATATATGTGCAAAAACTTCTGTCGGTGTTCCGTATATGTCTTCGCTTGCTCCTTTTTCTGTAAGAAGAATGAGAGATGTTTTTGTGCGTGCGGATTGGAAAAGATTATCCCGACATACAATAAGAGTTCAAAAGTTTGCACAAACAAAGGAGAGTGACTCTGATGAAGGGTAAGATAACCCAGGTATATGCAGGGCTGTTTGCCGTTTTTGTTTTTATATTTTTGGGAGTAAAATATAATTATCTCGGCACACTTCCTTTGTGGGCGGTTGTTCTTGAAATTTTATTTATGGCGGTTGTACTCGCAGTGCTTATGCTGCCGTCTTACATTCTCCATAAGTCAACAGGCTGTGATGTGTTTAATGTGTTTTTAAATAAAATCTCATTGACAAAAATTGCATTTTCTTCTCTTTATTGCATATTGTTTGTATTTGCAAGCGTGCGATTTCTTTCAATGTATGTTGATATTCTTATTACTGCGCTGAACTCGAATGCAAACAGGTTTGTACTTGCTGTCGGAATACTTTTTGTATGCGCATACAGTGCGTACAAAGGTGTGTTTACCGCATCAAGATGTGCTCTTATCGGTTCGGTTGTTACGGCAATTTTTATAATAATATTTCTGCTTGGCAATATTTCTGATGTAGAATTAAGCAATCTTTATCGCAGTAACAGTACAGATGATTTTTTTGCCGCACTTTTTTCTTTGCTGCCTGTTTGTGTGTTGCCTGTAATTTTTTCTGTAATATCGGGAAGTTTCAGTCAAAGTAAATCCGCTTTTGTATGGTTTCTTGTAATTGCCTTTGTAAGCAGTGCTGTGCTTGTGTTTTTTATGAATACAGTTCTTGCTGATTATGCAGACGGCAGGGAGTTTCCGTATTTTATACTTGCCCAAAATGCCTCCTTCGGACAAATGACGAGTTTTGATTTTCTTTATATGATTTGTATTTCTTTTTGCTCGTTTATAATTGTTTCACTGCTTTTATGCTGTATAAATGAGAGTACAGGTGTAAAGAAAAGAGGAAAAAATACCTTTATATTTACATCGTTGATTTTTGTAATGTATATATGTACCGAGGTTTTTCCGAAAGCAAAGGAGCTTGTGCAGAATGATATTATTTTTGCAGTTATGTGTGCCATATACGCAGTTGTATTACCGATTTATGCTTTGTTCAGATTGAAAGGAGGCAAACAGGGTGATTAAAAAAGTTTTGGCATTAATGCTTGTTTTAAGCAGTGTATTTTTGTGCGGTTGCGACAACAGTAAAAGGATTGATAAAGCTGTTATTATTGAGTGCATTATAGTTGATAAAAGCGATTACAAATTTATTTATATTTCTGATGAAGAAAAAAGTGAAACTGTCAAAATCGAAGAAGAAAGCCTTGAAAAAGCGCTCAAAACTTTAAAAAACGAGCACAACCCCGAGGTTGTACTCTCGAAACTTGAGCTTATTGCTTTTGCGGAAAATACAGAGAGCGAAAAATACTACTCTGCATTACAGTATATAAAGAATAATTATGCGGTATCGCCGTCGGTATATACAGCGGTATGCAGTAACGACATTTTAAAATTGCTTGATGAACCGAAAACGCTTGAAAAATGTACTGAACAAATAATGATTTTAGAGAAAAAAGATACCGACATTTCATCAACTCTATTAAAAATGAACAACAACCTTAATAAATCTAAGAAATCATTGCTATATTTACCTCATATTAGTAAAAATAACGGAGTTACAGGCGAAAAAGTTGAAATTATGATAAAAAAATGAAAAATAATTCATAAAAAGACTTTATACTATAAGCGTTTTGTTGTATAATAATTGATGTATAGAATGGAAAGGCTATATACTTTGGGCAAAACTTTTGAATATATTTACCAAAGTAATTTGTGATAATGTAATTAAATTGAGAATAAAATACTTTAATATAACTTTGTAAACATAAGACTGTGCAATGAGTAAACATAAGTTGCGGACAGCATAGTCAAAAAATTATTTTTAAAGCGGATTTTTTAAAATCTCGGTTCAATATCATTATTACTGATACAAAGCCTTTCACGAGCATATATTTTAATTATTGAACGGCGGTGGATTTATGGCTAGTGATTTTTCGGTTGCATTATCAAAAATGACTGAAGATTTAGATTTGCAAAAGGTTTATATTGCTGAAAATTTTGAAGAAATCAAAGTTTCAACATTTGAAGTAAATCGTCCGGGACTTGAGCTTACAGGATATTTTGACTTTTTCGACAGCAGCCGACTGCTTCTTTTTGGTACAACAGAGTTTTCGTATCTCTCTCGTTTCGGCTCGGAGGCTCAAAAAATGGTTATTGACTCAATATTGAGCTTTGGCCCGCCTGCGATTATCATTTCAAGAAATATTGAACCACCTATAGCTATGATGGAAAGTGCAAAAACACATAAGGTGTCAATTTTGCGCTCGGCAGAAACAACATCACAGGTTACAGCGGCACTTTTCCAATATCTCAACAAAGAACTTGCGCCTCGAATTACAAGACACGGTGTTCTTGTGGAAGTTTACGGTGAGGGTTGTCTGCTGCTCGGTGACAGCGGTGTAGGTAAGAGCGAAACCGCTATTGAACTTATTAAGCGTGGACACCGTCTTGTTGCCGATGACGCAGTGGAAATCCGAAAAACCTCCACTCACACGCTTATGGGACAGTCACCTGAAAATATCCGACATTTTATTGAACTTAGAGGTATCGGTATTATTAATGCAAGACAGCTTTTCGGTATGGGTTCGGTAAAACTTACGGAAAAAATAGATATTGTTATCAATCTTGAAATTTGGGACAACACCAAGGTTTACGACAGAATGGGACTTGATAATCAGTATATGGATATTTTGGGCGTTGAAGTGCCGACCTTGACCATACCTGTAAAGCCGGGCAGAAACCTTGCCGTTATTATTGAGGTTGCGGCCATGAACAACCGTCAGAAAAAGCTCGGTTATAATGCCGCACAGGAGCTTTTGAGCGCACTCGGTATGGATTTTGATATGTCGCAGACAGAGAAAGTCATCGTTGACAAGTGGGAGTAATAACGGGGTGAGCAAGTGAAATTAGTTGCCGATATGCATACACATTCAATAGCGTCTACACACGCTTATGCCACTATAACGGAAATGGCACAGGAGGCGCACGATCTCGGACTTTTTGCCATTGCAATCACTGACCATGCAAGAACTATGCCGGGAGCACCGGGTCCGTTCTATTTTGAATCCCTTGCTATTTTACCCGCATACATAAAGGGAGTAAGAGTGCTGCACGGAATAGAGGCTAATATATGCGATTACAACGGTAATCTTGACGTTGAGCCGCAGCTGCAGGATAATCTTGAATGGGTGGTAGCTTCACTTCACACTTTAACTATTGAGGGCGAGGCAACTGTTGAAAAATGTACACAGGCTTACCTCGGTCTTGCAAAAAATCCTAATGTAAATGTCATTGGTCACAGTGGCAGTGAATACTTTAAATATGACTACGAAAGAGTTATCCCTCAGCTTGCAAAAGAGGGCAAACTTATTGAAATTAACGATTCCGCATTCAGATATAAAAAGAGTTGCGCCTCAAATTGTACGCAGATTGCAAAACTTTGTAAAAAATACAAAGCAAGAATTTGCGTGAATACCGATTCGCACTATACCCATACCCTTGGCAGAGGCACCGAAACTCTTAAAATGCTTGAAGATATAGATTTTCCGCAGGAGCTTATTGTTAATGCGAACGAAGAAACCCTGAAAGCATACTTTAAGGAGAAAAATATTTATTATTAACTGGAGTAATTCGATGAATAATATTGAAAATATATATAAATTTGCAGACAGTCTTGCTTGTGAAACAAAGCTTAACGAGCCGATGAAAAAACACACAAGTTTTAAAATCGGCGGCAATGCGGCAGTTTACATAAAGGTTGACAGTCTAAGTAAGCTTTGCAAATTTGTAAGAGAATGTAAACTTACTGATACAAAATATTTCTTGCTCGGTAACGGCAGTAATATACTTGTAGACGATAATGGCATGGATTGCGCTGTTATTAAACTTGACGGCGATTTCAAAGAGATAAGAATGATAGACAGCGAAACCGTTTATTGCGGCGCAGGCGCTACACTTGCTGCTCTTTGTAAATTTGCGCTTAACAACAGTCTTTCCGGACTTGAGTTTGCGTGGGGAATTCCGGGCTCTGTAGGCGGTGCGGCATTTATGAATGCGGGCGCTTACGGCGGAGAAATGAAAGATGTTGTCGTGTCGGTAAATCATATTACAGATGACGGCTCTATAGGCAGAATTGATAAAGAAAATCTTGAATTCGGCTATCGCACAAGTGCTTACCGTAAAAATAACTGCATAATCACAGGCATTACACTCAAACTTAAGAGTGATAATCCCGATGATATTCGTCACAGAATGGACGATTTTATGAGCAGACGAATTGATAAACAGCCGCTTGAATTTCCGAGTGCGGGCAGTGTTTTCAAGCGACCCGAGGGAAATTACGCAGGTGCTTTGATAGAACAGTGCGGATTTAAAGGTAAGGGTGTCGGCGGTGCCGAAGTATCGGAAAAACACGCAGGCTTTATTATTAATAAAAGCAATGCCACTGCTAAAGATGTAAAAGAGCTTATTTCTCAAATTCAGACAACTGTTAAAAAAGAAACAGGTTATGATCTTGAATGTGAATTGATAATGCTTTGAAAATAATTATTTATGCAATAATTAAGGCGTAATAGAGGAAGTTGATATTATGGAATTTGTAATTATTTCGGGTATGTCGGGTGCAGGCAAAACAAGTGCGCTGCACATTATGGAGGATATAGGATACTACTGCGTTGACAATATCCCCACCTCACTTTTGCAGACATTATACAAACTTTGCAAAGATTCTTCGGACAAAGCAATGAAAAGAGTTGCGGTTGTGGTTGATGTCAGAGGCAACGGTGATTATGAGGTTATGTACGACGACCTTGAAAACTTCAAGAAAAATAACGAGGGCGTAAGTATTCTTTATATTGACGCAAAAGTCGACAGCCTTATTGTGCGCTATAAAGAAACAAGAAGAAGACATCCGCTTACCGAAAGACTTAAGGACGGCTCTGTTGCCGCCGCCGTAAAGGAAGAGCAAAGATTGCTTGTTCCCGTAAAAACACTTGCCGATTACAGTATTGATACGACATTTATGTCAATTAAACAGCTTAGAGAACGCATTATTTCGATGTTTCTTGAGAACAGCTCCAACAGTATTATGATTACTTTTATGTCTTTTGGATTTAAGTACGGTATTCCGCTTGAATCTGATTTGATTATAGATGTTCGTTGTTTGCCGAATCCGTTTTATATTGCGGAACTTAAGGAACATACGGGACTTGAAAAATGTATTCAGGACTATGTGCTTGACAGTGAAGAAACACAGGAATTTGTAAAAAGACTTATTGACTGGCTTGACTATTCATTGCCTTTGTATCTTAAAGAAGGCAAAAGCGAGCTTGTAGTCGGCATAGGCTGTACAGGCGGCAAACACCGCAGTGTTACAATTGCGGAATTGCTTGATAACTATTTTATGGAAAAAGGTTACAAGTGCATTGTACAGCACAGAGATGTAAAAAAATAACGAGGTGTAAATAGTGTCGTTTTCCTCCGAAGTTAAAAAGGAGCTTTGCTCTGTTAATGCTGTAGATACCGAACAAAAAAAGGCAGAGCTTTACGGCCTACTTATTTTCTCTAAGGTATTTAAAAAAGATAAAATTGTTCTTACAACCGAAAACAGTGATGTTTCTAAAAAAGTGACGGATTTGCTTGAAGAACTTTATATGCCGATTATCGAAAAAGAAACCACTTTGCGTGTCAGAACCACAGAGCATCACCTTTCTAAAATTTCACTTATAAATGCCGATGACTGTTTAAGAATTTTTGATGATTACGGTCATCACGACAATGATATATCGCTAAGAGTAAACAGAGCCAATATAAGCAGTGACGAACTTGTGGCGGCTTTTTTACGAGGAGCTTTTGAGGGCTGCGGTTCGGTGTCTGACCCAATGAAAAGTTACCACGCCGAGTTTTGTGTGCCGCATAAAAATCTTTCGGTCGATTTGTGTAAAATTCTTTCGGAAATACCCGAATGTGATTTTACGCCGAAAACAGTTGTGCGCAACGGCAGTTATGTTGTCTATTTTAAAGGCAGTGAGCAAATTTGTGATTTGCTTACATACATAGGCGCAACAAATTGTGCTATGGAAATTATGGGTACAAAGGCTGTAAAACAGGTGCGCAATAACATTAACAGGCGCATAAACAGTGAGGTTGCCAATATAACCAAAATTGCGTCTGCTTCCGCAAAGCAGCTTGCGGCGATACAAAAAATCAAAGACAAAAAGGGAATAGAGTCTTTGCCCGACGATTTAAGAGAAATAGCCGTGTTAAGACTTGAAAATCCCGAAATGTCGCTGAGAGATTTGGGACAAAACCTTTCTGTGCCGATAAGCCGCAGCGGCGCAAACCACAGAATGAACAGATTACTTGAATATGCAGAGGATCTTGAATAATGAATAAAAAATTAACTTTTGAACAAGCTGACGCTAAACTTGACGAGGTTGTGGCTAAACTTGAAAATTCACAACTTCCGCTCAAAGAAAGTGTTGATTGCTACACAGAGGCTTGCGAATTACTTGCTTTTTGTATGCAGGAACTTTCGGAAAGCAAAGGCAAAATTGAAGATATTAATACAAAGTTAAATAATATTTGTACTACAGACGGTGATGAATAATGACTGATTATATAAAACAAACCGAACAGGCTCTTTATGATTATTTGCCTGACTTAAATTGCAGAGAAAAAGAACTTATCAAGTCTATGAAATACAGCCTTGAGGCAGGCGGAAAAAGAGTAAGACCTAATCTTGTATTCAGTTTTAACGAACTTTGCAATGGCAAGACCGAGGCTGCTGTATCTTTTGCTTGTGCGGTTGAGATGATACACACATATTCGCTTATTCACGATGATCTGCCTTGTATGGATAATGACGATATGCGCAGAGGCAAACCGTCAAATCATAAGGTGTACGGTGAAGATATTGCTTTGCTTGCGGGAGATGCATTGCAGTCGCTCGCTTTTGAAATTATGACAAGCGACAAGGCAATCAGCCAAAGCTCGGCTGCTGCGTGTTGTAAAGCTGTAAATACCCTTGCGGCTTATTGCGGTGCAAGAGGTATGGTCGGCGGTCAGGTTATTGACCTTATTAATGAAAATAAATCAGCACCGATTGAAGTGTTGAGAGAAATGGATTATAAAAAAACAGCTTGTCTTATAAAGGCGGCTTGTGAGCTTGGATGTATTTCTGCGAATGCTGATGATAAACTTATAAAATCAGCATCTGAATACGGCGAGTGTATAGGTATTGCTTTCCAGATCCAGGACGATATTCTTGATGTTACTTCCACTGACGAAGAACTCGGAAAACCTGTAGGCAGTGACAACGAAAACGCTAAGTCAACATATGTGTCGCTTCTCGGTATAGAAAAGTGCAGAGAACTTGTTGCTGAACTTACAGATAAGGCAAAAACGGCTCTTAATGCTTTTGACGGTGATACAACGGCTTTGTGCGATTTTGCGGATTACCTTGCAAGCCGTAAAAAATAATTTATAGTGAAAATGAAAAAGGATAAGGAGGGAGAAAATGGGTGACTATGAGTTACTGTCAAAAATAAAATCGCCTGCCGATGTAAAAAGACTTGATGAAAAAGATTTGGCGAAATTATGCAGTGAAATACGAGAAAAATTGATTGAAACCGTATCGCTCAACGGCGGTCACCTTTCTCCGAATTTAGGCGTTGTGGAACTTACCGTGGCACTCCACAGAACTTTTAATTTGCCCAAAGACAGCATTGTATGGGATGTGGGACATCAGAGTTATACTCATAAATTGCTTACGGGAAGATTTGACGATTTTTATACATTGCGCCAAAAAGGCGGCATTTCGGGTTTCCCTAAACGCAGTGAAAGCAAGTATGATGATTTTAATACAGGCCACAGCAGTACATCTATTTCTGCGGCATACGGTATTGCAAGAGCAAAGATGTTAAGCGGAGATCAGAGCCATACGGTTGCCGTAATCGGTGACGGCTCATTTACGGGCGGACTTGCTTTTGAGGCAATGAACAATGCCGGACGATTCAAAAAGAATTTTATTGTTATTCTTAATGACAATAAAATGTCAATTTCTAAAAATGTCGGTGCTTTTCCGAGATATCTTACCACAGTAAGAATACAGCCGTGGTATATAAGAGTAAAGAAAAATACGGAAAAGGTGCTTTCTAAAATTCCTCTGTTCGGCAGACCGATAAGCGCATTTTTAAGAAGAAGTAAGTCAAAAATTAAAAATCTTGTGTACAAAAACACTTTGTTTGATTGCTTTGGCTTTACATATATCGGTCCTATTGACGGTCACGATATACCGGAACTCGAAAATGCACTTTCAGCCGCAAAGAAAATCAATTCACCCGTACTTTTGCATGTTGTTACTAAGAAAGGCAAGGGATATTTACCTGCCGAAGAAAATCCGGGCACTTTCCACGGAATCGGCAAATTCGATATTGATTCGGGCGAACCTATATCTTCTCATAAAGGATTTTCTGCTGAATTCGGTAACACACTTTGTGAACTTGCGGAAAAAGATAAAAAAATCTGTGCTATTACCGCCGCAATGGCAAAGGGAACGGGACTTGAGAAATTTTCTATCTATAATAAAGAAAGATTTTTTGATGTCGGAATTGCGGAAGAACACGCCGTGACTTTTGCGTGCGGACTTGCCTCAAAGGGTATGCGTCCTGTATTTGCGGTTTATTCGACATTTTTACAGAGGTCATATGACCAGATTATACACGATGCGGCAATGAGCGGACTGCACATTGTGCTTGCTATTGACAGAGCGGGAATTGTCGGTGATGACGGCGAAACACATCAGGGCGTATTTGATGTATCTATGCTTAATTCAATTCCGAATGTCACAATTTTTTCTCCGACATATTTTGACGGACTGAAATGTGCGCTTAATTCCGCAATTTATGTTTGCAACAATGTTGCCGCCGTAAGATACCCTCGTGGCGGTGAACTTTATAAGCCCGATGATTTTGGCGAAGAAAGCATTACTTATGATGTTTACGGCAACAAAGATTTCGGCAAGCTGATTATCACTTACGGCAGATTATTCTCTTATGCCTGCAAAGCAAAAGAAATGCTTGCGGAAAAAGGCATAGAAGTTTGTATTTTAAAACTTTGTAAAATCAAACCGATTGACCCGTCGGCATTTGATTTTGCAACCGAATTTAATACGGTGTGGTTTTTTGAAGAGGGAATAAAAACAGGCAGTGTTGCCAGAAATTTCGGTGATGCTTTGCTTGCAAGACAGTTTAACGGCTGTTATCATATAAAAACCATTGGCGATAAATTTGTAAAACAGATGTCGGTATCCGAGGCTTTGCATATGCTCAAACTCGATGCAGAGGGGATGGCTGATGTAGTCTTGGAAGACCTTGACAGGATTGGAAACAGATAATGAAAAAAAGACTTGATATACTCGTATATGAAAACGGATTTACTGACAGCCGTGAAAAGGCAAAAGCTGTAATTATGGCAGGTCAGGTATATGTGGATAACCAGAAAGCCGACAAATGCGGTCAGAGCTATGATGAAAACTGCAAAATTGAAGTGCGTGGTTCAACTCAAAAATATGTAAGCCGTGGCGGACTGAAACTTGAAAAAGCTATAAATAATTTTGATTTTGACTTAAACGGAAAAATCACTATGGATATAGGTGCTTCGACAGGCGGATTTACCGACTGTATGCTGCAAAACGGCGCAAAGAAAGTTTATTCCATTGATGTAGGTTACGGTCAGCTTGCTTGGAAACTCAGAAACGATGAAAGGGTTGTAAACCTTGAACGCACAAATATGAGAAAGGTTACAAGGGAGCAAGTGCCTGATGAAATTGACTTTTTCTCGGTTGATGTTTCTTTTATTTCTCTCAAGCTTATTTTACCTGTGGCAAGGCAACTTATGGCTGAAAACGCACAGGCTGTTTGCCTTATTAAGCCGCAGTTTGAGGCAGGCAGAGAAAAGGTAGGCAAAAAGGGCGTTGTGCGTGATCCTGCCGTGCATATTGAAGTTGTACGGAATATTTTTAATTTCTGCCTTGAAAACGGCTTTGATGTTTTAAATCTTGATTATTCACCGATCAAAGGTCCGGAGGGCAATATAGAGTATCTCATTCACTTGAGAAAGAGTGATGACCCCAAGTCATATACAGAGATTACTCCTGAAGAACTTGTCAAAAATTCTCATAGTCAGCTTGATAAATAAGCAATAAGATATTATTGCCTGTACAAGAAAGGAAGGGCAGTTATGAAAATAGCTGTAGTGGTTAATCTCAGCAAGGAAAAAGCAATTTCCTGTGCAAAAGAGATAGCAATACTTTTTCTTGGAGAAAACGCTGATGTAGTTATGCTCAGCGAATGTAAACCTTTTTATAAAGGAATAAATATAAGTTATGTCGATACCATTGACGAGCTTTTCGGCTGTTGTGACGCAGCGGTAACGGCGGGCGGTGACGGTACTATTATTCATGCCGCAAAATATGCTGCGGTAAATAATGTTCCGCTTATAGGCGTAAATGTTGGCAGGCTCGGCTTTGCTGCAGACCTTGAACCCGATGATATCGGCAGATTAAAAAAGCTTGTAAATAAAGAATATACAACAGAAAAAAGAATACTTCTTGATGTCGAGGTAAACAAAGACGGTGAAACAAAGCATTATCTTGCGGTAAATGACGCTGTAATTGCAAGAGGTCAGTTTTCAAAAATAATTGATATTAATTTGTATCTGGATGATGAATGGATTGCAAAATACAGAGCCGACGGTTTGCTTTTTGCTACCCCTACAGGTTCAACGGCTTATTCTCTTTCGGCAGGCGGTCCTATAGTTGCACCGCAGACGGACTGCATTATTGCCACTCCTGTCTGTCCCCATTCATTACATTCACGCTCGGTCTTGTTTGACGGCAGTGCAAGTCTTGCGGTTACGGTTCAAATTCCTGCCGATTGCTGTTGCTTACTTACTGTTGACGGCGAAAAAAATGTTGATATTCTTTCGGAAGACACAGTCAAAATCAAAAAATCAGAGCTTTGTCTTGAGCTTATTTCGTTGAGAAAGCGTAATTTCTTTAAGCTGCTTAACGAAAAGCTGAAAGAGAGGGAAATGTAATGAAATCAGGACGACACGCAAGAATACTTGAGCTTATTTCAGAACAGTCTATAGAAACTCAAGACGATCTTCTTAATTGCCTTAAGCGTGACGGTTACAAGGCTACGCAGGCGACAATTTCAAGAGATATAAAAGACCTTCGCCTTGTAAAGGCACTTGATTCAGACGGAAAATACCGTTATATGTCACCCGCAAAAAATCAAAATGAAAAAAAATCAAGTCTTAAGTCAATGTTTTCCACAGCCGTAAATTCTATAGATGCGGCTCAAAACATTGTTGTTATAAGAACTATGGTAGGTATGGCACAGGCGGTTTGTACTTCGCTTGATTCACTTGACCACTCGGAAATTGTAGGAACTATTGCAGGCGACGATACTATTTTTGTTGCTTGCCGTACCGTAAATGACGCAGTTAATCTTACCGAGGAGCTTAAAAAGCTGCTCTGAACAGGGATGATGTTATATGCTTACAACTTTATATATAGAAAATATAGCGGTTATCGAAAAGACTTCAATTGACTTTTCGCAGGGACTTAATGTACTTACAGGTGAAACCGGTGCAGGTAAAAGTATTATTATAGATTCAATCAACGCTATTATGGGACAGCGTACTTCAAAAGAACTTGTGCGCACCGGCGCAAAAACAGCGCTTGTAACCGCACAGTTTGATGATGTAAACGATACCGTAAAAGCAAAGCTTGCGGAACTTGGATACAACAATGAAGATGACGATACTTTAATATTGCAGCGTACGATTTCCGCAACGGGAAAAAGCAGTTGTAAAATCAACGCAAGACCTGCGAGTGTTACTGTATTAAAAGAGGTTGCGAAAAATCTTATTAATATTCACGGTCAGCACGAAAGTTACGAACTTTTTTCGCCTGATACACATATAGATTATATCGACAGCTTTGGCGAATTAAAAAACGAGCTTGAAGATTACCGAGAAAAATATAAAAAGTATAAGGCACTGAAAAAGCAACTTAACGAGGCTAACTCAGATGAGTCTGCAAGATTGCACGAAATTGATTTGCTTACCTATCAGACAACAGAGCTTTTCAATGCCGATGTTCAGCCCGATGAGATAGAACAGCTTGAAAACGAACGCATTATTCTGATGAATTCCGAAAAGATTTTTACTCTGCTTAATGATTCGAGAGAACTTCTTGACGGAGATGAAAGAACCGCAGGCGGTATTGAGGCTGTTGAAAGTGCGATGAATTATATTCAGAGAGCGGCGTCACTCAATGCGGATTATGAAAGTATTTCCGAGAGCATCACGGATGTTTATTATAATCTGAGAGATTGTATAGAGTCGATTTCCGATGCCGCCGATTCGGTTGAAAGCGATCCTCAAAGGCTTGAAGAAATTGATGAAAGACTTGATTTGTTAAATCGTCTTACAAGAAAGTACGGCTGCGAATGTAATGAATTACCTGCACTTGCCGAAAAAATGCAGACAAGACTTGAAGAACTTTTAAGCTATGATAAGAACAGAGATCAGCTTGAGGCTGACTATAAAGAATCCGAATACAATGCAAGGGTTTCCGCACAAAAATTAAGTTCAATACGAAAAAAGACGGCAAAAGTATTTTCTGAACGAGTGCGTGAAGAAATGAGCTTTTTAAATATGCCGAATGTTCAGATAGTAACTCAATTTGAAAATACAGACTTTTACGAAAAAGGAACAGACAAGGTAGAATTTCTTATTTCCGCAAACCCCGGCGAACCGCCAAGACCGGTGGCAAAGATTGCCTCGGGCGGTGAGCTTTCAAGAATGATGCTTGCAATAAAGACAGTGCTTGCAAGCACAGAAGATATAGATACTTTGATTTTTGATGAGGTCGATACAGGTATTTCGGGTTCAGCCGCTCAAAAGGTCGGATTAAAACTCAAAGAAGTTTCAAAAAGCAGTCAGGTGCTCTGCGTAACACATCAGGCACAGCTTGCGGCGCTTGCCGACGCTCATTATCTTATAAGCAAACAGGTCGAGGACGGCAGAACATTTACGCAGGTAAAGCTGCTTGACTTTGACGGCAGAAAGCATGAGCTTGCAAGAATAATAGGTGGCGTAAATATTACAGACGCAGCACTTGCACATGCCGAATCAATGCTTAAAGAGAGTGAAATTTTGTAAGCGGCAGTTAAAAGGTAATTAAGGAGAATGGCATTTTGAAGAATTGGATAGTATCCGAAATCAACAAGGATGAAGCAAAAAGAATACAAACAGAATACGGATTACCTCCAATACTTGCAATGTTGTTGCAGATCAGAGGCATTACAAAAAGAGAGGAAATCGAGAATTTTTTGCAGAACGACAGCGTTATTGCATCACCTTTTGAAATTAAAGATATGAAAAAAGGTGCTGACAGAATTTTATCTGCAATTGACAATGATGAGCTTATATGCGTTTACGGAGATTACGATGCTGACGGCGTCACTTCTACGGCACTTTTGTACTCTTATCTTGAAACGGTCGGTGCAAACGCTATGTACTATATTCCGTCAAGAGAAACAGAAGGTTACGGAATGAATAAAGGCGCAATTGATATTCTCGCTGAAAAGGGAGTAAAGTTGATTGTTACTGTCGATAACGGAATAGCCGCTGTGGAAGAAATTGATTACGCAAACTCTCTCGGTATTGACACTGTAATTACTGATCACCACCAACCGACGGGAAAAATACCCAATGCTGTTGCGGTAATCGATATGCATCAATCCGACTGCCCGAGTAAGTACAAAATGCTTTCGGGTGTCGGTGTAGCCTTTAAATTGGTTATGGCGCTTGAGGGCGAAAACTGCGATGTATCGTCCCTGCTTGACAATTACTCTGACCTGCTCTGTATAGGAACAGTCGGAGATATTGTGGAATTAAAAAGCGAAAACAGAGTGTTTGTCAAGCGTGGACTTGTTAATATTCAGGAAAGCGACAGAGCAGGTATTAATGCTCTTATTGAAACCGCAGGAATTGCCGGCAAAAAGATTACTTCGGGCAATGTATCGTTTACACTTGTTCCGAGAATAAATGCGGTCGGCAGGCTCGGCTTTTCGGGAAAATCGGTTTCACTGCTGCTGACCGATGATGAAAACGAGGCAATGAGTATTGCAAAACAGCTTAATGAAGATAACAACGAGCGTAAGGAAATCGAAAAAAATATATTAATGAAGATTGACGAAATGGTCAAAGCAAATCCTCATATTACAAATGACCGTGTGCTTGTTATCGACGGCGAGGGTTGGCATCAGGGCGTTATCGGAATCGTGGCGGCAAAGGTCAAAGAATTTTTCGGTAAGCCTACTGTTATTATTTCCCGTGACGGAGAAGAGGCAAAGGGCTCGGGCAGAAGTGTTGAGGGATTTTCCCTTTGTGATGCGGTTTTTGCCTGCTCGGATTTACTTACACATTGCGGCGGTCACCCTATGGCGGCAGGACTTTCACTAAAAAGCAAAAATATTGAATTGTTCCGCCAAAGAATTAACGAATATGCCCTTAAGCAGGAAAATATGCCGTTTAATGCGTGTAATATTGACTGCAGGTTAAATCCTGCTTTAATAAGCGTTCAGCTTGTTGAACCGCTTGCGTATCTTGCTCCTTACGGTGCGGGTAATCCTACACCGCTTGTCGGGTTGTATAAAATGACTCTTTCACAGATTACTCCGCTGTCACAAAATAAGCATTTAAGGCTGCAGTTTAAACGCAATAATTCGACAGTATCGGTTATGAATTTCTTTACCACGCAACAGGAATTTCCTTATAAAGTAGGAGATGTACTTGACCTTGCGGTTACGCTCGATATAAACGAATTTAACGGTCAACGCAATGTTTCCGTAATATTAAAGGAAATAAAACCGTCAGTGCTTGATACCAAAGACTTCTTGCAAAGTCAGAGGAACTACGAAGATTTTAAACTCGGTTTAAATCTTACAAATGCGCAAATAACCGATCTTTTGCCTACTCGTGAAGATTTTGCAATACTATATGTATTCTTAAGAAAATCGGGAGGCTATGCCTATCCTATCGAAACGCTTGTACATAAACTTGATTATAAATTGTCTATCGGAAAAATCAGGATTATTCTTGACGCAATGAGCGAACTGTCGCTTATTGAGGTGATTGAAGGAATAAACAGCGCACAAATCAGAGTTTCCGAAGTGTCGCAAAAGGTTGATCTTAATTCAGCCGATACGGTTATAAAATTGAGGGGGATGCAGTAATGAGTAAATATTCAGGAATAGCACATTATCAGGATTTCAACGAGCTTGTAAAGTTGCTTGGCCAGTCAAACAGTACATATGATATTGACAAAATTACAAAAGCATACAAGTTTGCCGAAAAGGCTCATGGCGACCAAAGAAGAGTGTCGGGCATTCCTTATATTCTGCACCCGACTTCCGTTGCCTGTATTCTTGCCGAACTCGGTATGGATACAGACGCAATCTGCGCCGCACTTCTTCACGATGTTGTTGAGGATACTCCTACAACGCTTGAGGAAGTTGAAAAACTTTTCGGTGCGGATGTTGCAAGGCTGATTGACGGTGTTACCAAGATTTCAAAAATCGCTTTTTCTTCAAGAGAGCAAAGACAGGCAGAAAACATCAGAAAAATGCTTATTGCAATGGCAAACGACATCAGAGTAATTATTATTAAACTTGCCGACCGTTTGCATAATATGCGTACAATAAGCTGTATGCCTGAGCAGAGCAGAAGAGATAAGGCTCACGAAAATATGCAGGTATATGCTCCTATTGCGCACCGCCTCGGTATCAAAACCATAAAAGACGAGCTTGAGGATTTGTCTTTGCAGTACCTTGACCCGATTGGTTACAAGGAGATTGAAGATGCTATCAGCCTTTCGGAAAACGACCGTGACAAGTTTATTGAATCTATAAAAAATCAAATTCTTGAAAAAACAAATAATATAATAAAAAATGTTTACATAAGCGGCAGAGTAAAGAGTGTTTACAGTATTTACCGCAAAACATTTATGCAGGGCAAAACAATTGACCAAATTTTTGATGTCTTTGCAGTGCGTGTAATTGTAGATACCGTATCGGATTGTTATAATGTACTCGGCGTAGTTCACGATATTTTTAAACCTATTCCGAACCGTTTTAAAGATTATATTTCTATGCCTAAGCCGAATATGTATCAGTCATTGCACACAACCGTACTTGACAAAAGAGCCATTCCTTTTGAAGTTCAGATAAGAACATGGGAAATGCACTACACCGCTGAATACGGTATCGCAGCGCACTGGAAGTATAAACTCGGTATGGGTGCGGGCGGAAAAGGCGAAAGTACCCGCCTTGCCGAAAACATCGAGAAAGTCAAAAATATGATTCTCGATCAGCTTGAAGCCGAAGATGTAACGGATATTGCAAAGAATATCAGAAATGACTTTGAAGAAAACGATGTTTATGTATTTACACCAAAGGGCGATGTAATGGTTATACCGAACGGTTCAACCCCTATTGACCTCGCCTATATTATTCACACACAGGTAGGACACCGAATGGTCGGCGCTAAAGTAAACGGAAAAATCGTGCCGATTGACTATAAATTAAAAACGGGTGAAATCTGCGAGATTATTACTCAAAAAGAAGAGCATCCTAATAAAGCATGGATAGATATTTGTAAGACTGCTTCTGCAAAGTCAAAAATTCGTCAGTGGTATAAGCACGAAAAGCGTGACGAAAACATTGCCGAAGGTAAGCAGATGCTTGAAAAAGAATTTAAGCGCAACGGCATTAATCTTTCCGATGAAGAGTTTGTTGAGTTTATTGAAAAAATGCTTATGAAAAAGCAGTATGTAACTCTCGACGATGTTTATGCCGCAATCGGTTACGGCGGTATTCAGCTTTGGAAAGTTATGCCGAGAATTAAGGAAGAATACCAGAAAACCTATGCCGCAGATATAGAAAAAATCGAAGTTCCGCAAGCTCCCCGTAAAAAGCCAAAGGCATCTTCGGGTGTTGTAATTGAGGGCACAGACGATGTTCTGGTTAAGTTCTCAAATTGTTGTAATCCTTTGCCGGGCGATGAGATTATAGGTTATATTACGAGAGGTTACGGAGTATCAATCCATAAGAGGGAATGTACAAATGTTCCTAAGAATCTTAATGACTGCGAAGAACCTGAAAGATGGGTAAGCTGTTATTGGGAAGACAAGGCAGGAGAGGCATTCCGCAGTACATTGCAGATTATTGCTACCGACAGAACAGGACTTCTTGCAGATGTAACAATCAAACTTTCAAATATGCACATCTTTATTCATTCTCTTAATTCAAGAGAAGTCGGCGACGGCAAAGCTATGGTAACCGCTACTATTGATGTTACAGGTAAAAATCACCTTAAAGGTGTAATTTCAAAACTTTCTGACATCAGCGGAATTATTGAGATTAAGAGGTTATAATATGAAAGCAATATTACAAAGAGTTACTTTTGCGGAAGTAAAGGTTGACGGCAATACAGTCGGTAAGATTGACAACGGATTTTTAATTCTGCTCGGTGTTGCGGAGGGTGATACCGAAAAAGAGGCAGACGCACTTTCGTCAAAGATTGCAACTTTGCGGGTATTTACCGATGAAAACGATAAAATGAATCTGTCGCTTGCGGATATTGACGGTGAAGTGCTTGTTATTTCAAATTTTACGCTTTATGCAGATTGTTCGCACGGCAGACGACCAAATTTTATGAAAGCCGCCAAGCCCGATATTGCAGAGCCTTTATATGAATATTTTTGTAAAAAGATGCTCGACAACGGTGTTCGTAAGGCAGAAAAGGGAATATTCGGTGCCGATATGAAAGTATCTTTGCTTAATGACGGCCCTGTTACCATTGATATTGACACCCGTGATTTAAAATATTAACAATACAAGCAGGTAATGAAAATGATAGATTATAAAATTTTTAATGTTACCGATTTGGCTACAAATTGCGTATATCTTGTTGACAAGGAAACAGGCTGTAACGCAGTTGTGGACCCCGGTGCAAAGTCAGATAAACTTATTGAACAGATAAATGCAGACGGTGGAAAACTCACCTACGTTTTGCTTACTCACGGTCATTATGACCACATAACATTCGCAAAACAGCTTGCGGATATGTTTGGTGCAATGATTATAACGGGTAAAGCAAATGCAGAGTTTCTTTCCGATTCAACACTTAATCTTACCGCTTTTCATAATATAAGCCTTGAGCCGTTTAAAGCAGACGTTTATCTTGAGGACGGCGATACCTTTATGATCGGCGAAACTAAGGTGAAGTATATCAGCACACCCGGGCATACAAAGGGCTGCGGATGCTATATAACAGATAAACTTTTGATTTGCGGTGATACACTGTTTTGCGAATCATACGGCAGAACCGATTTACCGACAGGCAATAACAATGATATGGTAAACTCTATTAAAAAGCTAAAGCAGCTTGAGGGTGACTATATCGTAATCCCGGGTCACGGCCCGACATCTACTCTCGACCACGAGAAAAAATATAATCCTTTAATGAGCAGGGTTTGATATGAATTTATATGTAATTAATCATGGCTTTCACTATGAACTTGAAAATGTGGCAAGATTGTTTTTTCCTAATGAAAAAATAACGGTTGTGCGTGAATGCGAGCGTAAGGAAGAGCCGTATATATATACCGAAATGTCGGATAAACTGACAGTTGAGGTAAAGGCAGGAGATTTCAATAAATCTCTGAATACTGAAAATACAGGCGAAGATAATGAAAAGGAACTTTCGCTTGCACAGATGCTTTATAAACTTTTGTGTGAATTTACAGGCATAAATCAACCTTGGGGTTTGCTTACGGGTGTTCGTCCTATAAAACTTTTTAGGAATGTTTCAAATGAGCAGGGCTTTGAAAAGGCTAAAGAAATATTTGCAAACGACTACTATGTAAGTCCCGAAAAACTCGACCTTGCCGTAATGACGGAGGAAAACGAAAGAAAAATCATTGAGCTTTCCAAGCCCGATTCTTTCAGTTTATATGTGGGAGTTCCTTTTTGCCCGTCAAGATGCAGTTATTGTTCGTTTGTAATGTCATCTATAGAAAGAGCAAAAAAACTTGTAGACCCGTATGCCGATTTACTTTGCGAGGAGATTAAACTTACAGCCGAAATCGCCAATAAACTCGGACTAAGACTTGAAACCGTGTATTTTGGCGGCGGCACACCGACTACTCTTTCGGCAGAACAGCTTTCCAAGGTAATCGGTACTGTAAACGGTAATTTCAATATGTCAGCTTGCAGAGAATTTACGGTTGAGGCAGGCAGACCCGATACAATTACTGCCGAAAAGTTAAAGGCTTTAAAAGAAAATAATGTTGACAGAATAAGCATAAATCCACAGACATTAAATGACGATGTTCTGCGTGAGATAGGCAGAAAACATACTGTACAGCAGTTTTTTGACGCTTTTGCTCTTGCAAGAAAATGCGGTTTTACAAATATAAATACCGACCTTATCGCAGGTTTGCCGACAGATACTTACGAAAGTTTTAAAAAGTCGGTTGACGGTATTCTTGCACTTGACGCCGAATGTATTACAGTGCACACTCTTAGTATGAAACGCAGTTCCACACTTACCGAAAAAGGTGTTACGATTGACAGAGAGGGCGCAGAAACCACAAGAAAAATGCTCGAATATAATCAAAATGAACTTTTGAAAAAGAATTACATTCCGTATTATCTGTACAGACAGAGCAGAATGGCAGGCAACCTTGAAAATGTCGGTTGGTCTAAAAAAGGCTATGAAAGTCTTTACAATGTTTATGTTATGGACGAAACCCATACAATTCTCGGCTGCGGTTCGGGTGCTGTTACCAAACTCAAGAGAAATAATCCCGACTATCTCGAACGCATATTTAACTTTAAGTATCCGTATGAATATATTGACAGATTTGAGGAAATGATAAAAAGAAAAAATGCAATTTCGGCATTTTATACACAATAAATTTGTTGCTAATCCCGTGCAATAATGCTATAATAGCACAGATATATTATATAGAAAGGTATGACTGATATGGGAAAATTCGACGGTATTTTAGACGATGTTATTGTAAATGCAAAGGCAGCGGCGTCTGTTGTTTCTAAAAAAGCGTCTGATGTTTATGACAATTCAAAGCAAAAAATTGTTGCGGCTGAAATCAGAGCGGAAATTAACACCAAACTTAAAGAACTTGGTGCGCTCACTTATAAAAGTGTGGTACACGGTACTGATTTGTCAGACAAAATCAAAGAAAAATCCGCTGAAATTACAGAACTTAAAGAAAATCTTGATCTTATCAACGATAGCATTTCAGCAACAAAAAGTGTTACTTATTGCCCTGAATGCGGAAGTGATGTTCCTGAAAATTCAAAGTTCTGCAACAGCTGCGGCGCAAAGCTTGATGAAGATAAAGCACAGCTTTAATATTTGATTTTATTTTGATAATTTGGTAATGGGTGATTTAATTTGTCTAAAAAATACAATGCGATAAGTAATGCGGAGGAAAATATTTCTCATTCCTTTTTAAAAGGTGCGGCAATACTTACGCTGAGTATGGTTGTTGTAAAAATCATCGGACTTCTTGACCAGGTACTTCTTACAAACATTTACTCTATGTTTGGCGAAGAATACGCTACAATGGGTTCGGGTCTTTTCAGCAACGCATACGAAATTTTTGTTGTTATATTTACAGTTGCTACAGGAGGACTTCCTATTGCAATTTCCAGACTTGTATCAGAGAGTATAGCTCAAAAAAGATACAAGGATGTCAAGCTGATACATAAGGTATCAATTCCGTTTTTTTCAATAGTCGGCATTGTGTCATTTATGATAATGATTGCAGGCAGTTTTATTTATGTAAGAATAATTGATTCTCCGTATTCGATTTATGCAATGCTTTGCCTTGCTCCGACTATTCTTTTCGGCTGTCTTGTTTCTATTTACAGAGGCTATTTTGAGGGACAGAGAAATATGTTCCCGACTGCAATCTCTGAAATAATCGAGTCAGGCGTAAAACTTATTCTTGGTCTTACTTTTGCATACCTCGTTATGAAATTCGGTATGGACCAATATAATGCTACAGGAGAGTTCCTTTGGTTTACTTTTGAATCGCAGTATGACGCAATGAATACAATTCTTGCGTTTTCCGTAGCAGGTGCTATCTGCGGTATTTCTTCGGGCAGCTTTATGGCTTTTGTATTCTTATTGCTCCGCTTTAAAATCGGCGGTGACGGAATACCCGAAGAATATTACGAAAATTCTCTTGATGCACGCACAAAGAGAGAAACTTTTATACTTATGGTAAAAACTGCCGTGCCCACAGCAATGGGTGCTTTCATAATGAGTATGGGTTCGCTTATTGACCAGATTATTATTCAGCGTGTACTCAAAGAACTTGCGGTAACTAATCCACAGGCACTTATTGACCAGTACGGCAAATACGGTTTTACCGAATCAATTGTAAACGACCCTATTACAATTCACACTAAACTTTGGGGTTGTTATGCGGCAGCACTTAAACTTATGCAGCTTGTAACTGCGGTTACACAGGTATTCGGTTCAAGTGCCATGCCTAATGTTACAAGTGCATGGACAAAGGGCGACAAGAAAGTCCTTAAAACTTCAATGGAAACTGTATTCGGTATGACAATGATATTTACTCTTCCGATGGGTATAGGTCTTTGTGTCCTTGCACATCCGATTATGTCATTTATTTATACAAGTGAGTCTATTGCCGCTATCGGTGGTAATGTACTTATGCTTATGGGACTTACAACTATTTTTGCGGCTATTGAAACACCTATTTGCAGTATGCTGCAGGGCATAGGCAGAACAGATCTTCCTATGAAGTTGTATGCGTTCGGTATGGTTGTAAAAATCGGTATTACATGGATGTTTGTAAGTATTCCTTCCATCAATATTCAGGGCGCAACGGCAGGCTCGCTTATCGGTTACTTCTTGTCTTGTGTTGTAGGCATTTATCTGCTTATTAAACATTCAAAAATAAGAATAAACTTCTATACTACTGCAATCAAGCCTTTAATCGGCGCAGTAGCAAGCGGATTGACTGCTTATCTTGTAAATGCAGGCGTACTTATGGTTGCTCCGCACAGAGTTGCGACAATCTGCGCAATTATTGCTGCAATCATCGTTTACATCTTTGTTTTGTTAATATTGCGTACTTTTACTGCCACAGTAATAGAATTTTTGCCAAAAGGGGAAAAAATTGCAAAACTACTTGCAAAATTCCATCTTATTGGGTAAAATATTAATTATGATTGCGAATTTTTACTACTTGCGACATATTGCATAGTAAAGCTTTTGCCTGAGAGGAAGATTGAAATGGATTTTAAAGAAAAGTCGGAATACAAATTTGAAGATTTAGTTAAAATTGTAAAAATTCTCCGTGCTCCGGGCGGCTGTCCGTGGGACAGAGAACAGACTCACAAATCTATCCGTTCAAACTTCATTGAAGAAACCTATGAGGCTGTTGAGGCTATTGATACAGAGGATAATGACCTTTTAAAGGAAGAACTCGGAGATGTGCTCTTACAGGTCGCTCTTCATTCTGAAATTGAAAGCGAAAAAGGTACATTTAATATTGACGATGTATGTGACGGCGTTTGCAAAAAACTTATTATCCGTCATCCGCATGTATTTGGCAATGTAAATGCCGATACTACCGAACAGGTGCTCAAAAATTGGGACGCTATAAAGATGCAGACCAAAGAGCAGAAAACTCAAACACAGGCAATGGAAAGCGTTTCTAAGGCTTTGCCTTCACTTATGAGAAGTTCAAAGGTTCAGCAGAAAGCCGCAAAGGTCGGTTTTGACTGGAGCAATGCGGAAGATGCACTCGCTAAACTTTATGAAGAATGCGATGAACTAAAAGAGGCTGTCTCAAAGGGTGATACCGATAATCAGTATGAAGAGCTCGGAGATGTTCTTTTCTCTGCGGTAAATGTTGCAAGACTGTTAAAGATTGACAGTGAACACGCTCTTTACGATGCGTGCGACAAGTTTATAGGTCGTTTTTCAAAAGTTGAAGCGCTTGCAAAAGAGCGTGGAATTGATATGAAAAGCGCAACTTTGTCAGAGCTTGATTCCCTTTGGGATGAAGTAAAAATAAAAGAATAATTTGGAGGTCCATTGATATGAACAAAACAGAACTTATTTCAGCTGTTGCTGAGCAGAGCGGTCTTACTAAGAAAGATGCAGAAAAGGCAGTTACAGCAGTTATTGATACAATTATCGACTCTGTTGCCAAAGACGAGAAGGTACAGATTGCAGGCTTCGGTACATTTGAGCAGCGCCAGAGAAAGGCAAGAACAGGCAGCGACCCAAGAACAGGTAATCCAATCGAAATCGCAGCATCTAAGGTTCCGGCTTTCAAGGCAGGCAAGGTATTTAAGGATACTGTAAATCAGTAATTGATTTTTCGGAGTCGGCGTTTGTCGGCTCCTTTTTTTGTCGGAGGTGAAACAATGCGACTTGATAAATATTTAAAAGTTTCAAGACTTATTAAACGCAGAACTATTGCTAACGAGGCTTGCGACGCAGGTAAAGTAAGCGTGAACGGTAAAGAAGCGAGAGCGTCATACGATGTAAAAGTCGGAGATGTAATCGAAATTACTCTCGGTTCAAGAAGTGTCAAAGTAAAGGTTACAGCCGTAAAGGAAGTTGTCCGTAAAGAGGAAGCCGATACAATGTATGAGGCTGTAGTTTAATTGAAAATGTAATATTTTTGCTTTAATCTCCGTATAAATTAAGTAGCATTTATACGGAGGTATTTTTATGAGTGAAATTCCAAAAGGAAAAAATCATACTCTTATGCTTGATGCACGAGGTAAACTTATGCTTACGGGTGCGGAAGATGTAAGCGGTTTTAACGAAGAAACGGTGTCTGTACTTACCTCGTGCGGCAGATTGATTATTAAGGGAGAACGACTGCATATTGACAAATTGAATCTTGAATCGGGTGAAGTGTCAATTGACGGAAAAATAAATGCTATGCAGTATATAGGCAATGATAATTCCCGCTCAAGACTTTCTAAACTTTTTAAATAGGTGAGCTATGGAAATTGATTTTTATATTCAATCTCAAGCTTTTTTATATTCGCTTTTATTCGGTGTAGGGCTTGGAATGTTGTACGGCATATTTAAGTTTATAAGAGTAGCGTTTTTAAGTACCAAAACCGCAGTTATTATTGCCGATATAATTTTTATGCTTATCGCAAGTGTTGCGCTGTTTTTATATTCACTTGCAATGCTGTACGGATATGTCAGAATTTATATTGTATTCGGTGCTTTGTGCGGCTTTTTGGCATACAGGTTTTCACTCGGAAAACTCATTTCAAGGATATATTGCCCAATAATAAATGCGATTAATGTTATAATCCAAAAAATTAAAACAAAATTTAAAAAAATTACAAAAAAACTATTGAAAAGCAGCAACAATATATTGTATAATATGAGTAAGAAAATAGATACATTTAGAAATAAACGAATAGGTTTATCGGTAAGAAAAAAGGTTAAGGCGAGTAATGAAAAAGGAAAAGAAAAAACCGCAGATTAATCCTGAAAGTAAAGCCGAAAATACAACTATAAAGGAAATTGAACCTAAAAAGAAAAAACGAGGAAGATATGTACTTTTATATCTCGCAATTATCGGATTTGCTTTTTACGCAGTTATCACTATAGTTAATCAAAATATTCAGATAGCCGACAAAAGAGCTGAACTTGATGAGATTAATAAGCAGATTAATGTGGTTGAAATCCAGACCAGATATTTGGATAAAGTTAAAGGCTACACAGGCGACCAGCTTAAAGAATACATTGAGAAAATAGCCAAAAACGAAATGGGTTATGTTAGCGAAGGCGAAAGAATTTTCTATAATGTTTCGGGCGAATAGCTCTTGTAAAGTCAAAGGGTAGAATATAAATTAAGGGGTAAATAATTTTTATGGCAATTGAAGTCGGTATGATTTTAGAAGGTAAGGTTTCGGGTATAACAAAGTTTGGTGCATTTGTCGATTTACCCGATTCACAGACAGGTATGGTACATATTTCAGAGGTAGCACATACCTATATTAATGAAATTGGTGATTATGTTAAGGTAGGACAGACTGTAAAGGTAAAGGTTCTTGCCCTCAATAACGGCAAAATCAGCCTTTCTATGAAACAGGCAGTTCCGCAGGAGCGTAAGCCAAGAAATAACGACAGAGGTGACAGACCTGAAAGAGGCGACAGAAACAACCGCCGCCAGGGTACACCAAGACAGCCGTACAAACCTGCACCACCCGTTAAGTCACCGGGAAATTATGAGTGGCAGGCTTCAAAAAAGAATACCCCCACAAGCTTTGAGGATATGATGTCTAAGTTTAAACAGACAAGCGAAGACAAAATTTCTGACCTCAAGCGTGGTGGTGAAAGCCGCAGCTACAGCCGCAGAGGCAACGGCAACGGCAGAAAATAAATTACCTGAAAAGGGAGGCACAATTATGAAATATACTTACACAGCAAGAAAGGTAACACTCAGAGATAACTTTAAAGAAAGAGCAGAAAAAAAGCTTGATAAATTCGGAAAACTTTTTTCTGAGAATGCCACAGTAAACATAGTTGTCACCCTCGAAAAGAACCGTCAGACTGTTGAAGTTACAATCAGAGATAACGGTCTTGTTCTTCGTGCTGAGAGCACAATGCCTGAAATGAATGACGCACTTGATAAAGTTGTTGACATTCTCGGCCGTCAGATTCGTAAAAACAAGACTAAGCTCGAAAAGAAGATTAAGAGCGGTAGCATTGATGATTTCGTAAGTCTAAGTCCGGAAATTAACGAGGCTGAAGACGATGACTACAAGATCATGCGTAAAAAGCATATTATTATTAAACCTATTACCGTTGACGAGGCTATTCTTGAGATGAATATGGTAAACCATAACTTCTTTATGTTCAAGAATGCCGACACTGATGAAATCAATGTGGTTTATAAGCGTGAAAACGGTGATTACGGTCTTTTGGAGCCAACTGTCTAAGGCCTGTAATTAAGCGTGCAGGATTTTAATTGATTTTGTATGCTAATATAAATTAAAAATACTGATAAGGGTATCGGTTATTCCGATACCCTTTTTTAAGGAATAAGGAGTGAATTCGGTGCTTAAGTTTTCCGCACCTTGTATTTTCGGTCTTGAGGGACTGTGTGCAAATGAATTTAAATTTTTAGGTTTAAAAAATGTTGAGGCTCATAACGGAAAGGTAACCTTTGAGGGCGATTTTTCAGATATGGCAAAGGCAAATATCAATTCAAGATATGCCGAAAGAATACAGATTTTGCTTGCAGAGTTTGAGGCGGTAAGTTTTGAAGAATTGTTTGAAGGTGTCAAATCAGTCGCTTGGGAAGATTTTATAGGTGTTAATGACGCTTTTCCTGTAAAAGGAAGATGCCTTAGCTCAAAACTGATGAGTGTTCCTGATTGTCAGAAAATTATCAAAAAGGCTGTTGTAACAAGACTTTCCGAAAAATATATGCTGCCTTGGCTTGAGGAAAGCGGCCCGCTGCACCAAATTCAGTTCCTTATTATGAATGATAAGGTCAGCGTTATGCTTGATACTTCGGGCGCAGGACTTCACAAGCGTGGATACCGTGCCGAATCAAACGAAGCACCGATAAAAGAAACTCTTGCCGCTGCAATGGCTGATTTGTCAAGGGTAAGAGGTAATCATTTTGTTGTTGACCCTATGTGCGGCAGCGGTACTATTCTTATAGAGGCGGCTTTAAAAGCAATGAAAATAGCACCGGGAATCAATCGTTATTTTGCAGCTGAAAAATGGAATTGCGTTCCGTCAGATGTATGGAAAGAGCAAAGAGAAATTGCAAAAGCAAATGAAAAGCGTGATTGCGATTTCCGTGCCGAGGGATATGACATTGACGAACTTGCACTTGAAGTAGCAAAAAAGAACGCAAAACTTGCAGGTGTTGCTGACAGAATTACATTTGCTAAGCGTGATATAAAGGATTTTGAGCTTAACGAAGGTTTTATGACAGTGATAACTAATCCGCCTTACGGAGAAAGATTGCTTGATGTAAAATCAGCAGAAGAACTTTACAAGGTAATGGGTGAAAAATTTAAAAGAACACAAGGTAAAAGTTACACAATAATTACTCCTGACGATGACTTTGAAAAAATCTTTGGAAGAAAAGCCGATAAGCGCAGAAAATTGTATAACGGCACTTTAAAATGCCAACTTTATATGTATTTTAAGTGAAACCTAAGTGAAGTTGTTGATTTATTTTTAAAAATGTAGTATGATAATTTAGATATATTATTTTAGGAGGCATTCTTTTGGAAGAGAATAAAGATTTTTTTGCCGAAACAGAGAACACTCAGACTTCGGCAGAAACAAATAATGATGCTGCAGAAACCCCTGCTAAAGTTAAAGGCACAATAAATGTAATTGCCGGAGAGGACGGTCCTACAGCGGTATTTACAGCCGATTCAACTCCTGCGAAAAAGAAAACAATTCAGACCCCGATTATTATTGCGGGCGTAATAGTTTTAGCTTTTATTGCTGCATTTTTCGTATTTACTTCATTCTTCAATTCAAGTATTGTTGGTACATGGGTACTTGTAGAGGACAGTAACGGCGCTACTTATGATGAGGCTGGCGACGGTATTACATATTACACACTTGATAAAGATGGCAACATTACAGTTTCTGTCGGTACAATTACTCAAAAATCAACTTATACAACAACAAGCGAAAACGGTACTGATTATGTAAACTCAACTAATGTTTTCTCGGGTTCATACACAATTTCAGGTAATATCTTCACCGGAAGAACATTTAAGCTTACAGTAGACGGTGTTGAAAAACCTTATATTTTCAAGAGCGCAACTGTTAAAAAACCTGAACTTAAAGTTCCTGACACATTTAAAAAGAGCGATAAATTAACAGGTAATTGGAACATTCCTTCTTATGATATTACTTATACATTTAATGCTGACGGTACTTTTATCGCCGATATGTACGGTTCAATCACATATGAGGGTGTTTATACCTACGATAATGAAAAAATAACAGTAACATACTATGCAGATTCAGAAGCAACAATTGATATTCCGTATGCGTTTGACGGAAACAATACGCTTGTTATGAACGGTATGGGATATTACAGAATGAACGATGACGGCTCGCTTGTAGCTACACCGGATCAGGCTTAAAATTAAATAACAAATATAATAGGCAACACTGCTTTTTGCGGTGTTGCCTATCGTTGTTTTAGGGATAAGTTATTTTATTTCACAAGGAGGGAAAGGGTATTAAAAAGTTTATTTATGCTGTTTTGACTATTGTTATAATGTTTTTTGTCGCAAATATGTCTGCAATTGCGGTTGAAAAATACAATTTTAATATCTTTTCAAATTGTGAAGAAGTTTATTTTGATGCCGATGATAACGGTGCGTTTGCTTTTGCGTGCAACGGAAAAACTGTTTATACTCAAAGTTTTGTACCTACAATAAAGTCATACAGCTTTACCGTTGATGGTGGATTTGTAGGAGTACCTTTCATTGATAAAGATACCGTTTGTGCAGTATATATGACAAATGATTTTAAGTACCGTATAGTGCGTATTAATTGTTTTGACGGCAGAGTAAGTTATGTAAATTCCGATGTTTTAGATGACTTTAATTATACCGATATTTCAATTTGCAATAACAGGCTTTATGTTATGAAAACGGACGAAGTGTATTGTTATGTTTCGGCATATGATTTTAACGGAAAGCATTTGTCTGATTACAGATTCAGCGAGAAGAATGTGAATGCCATTACAACTAATAACGGCAGTGCATATGTTTTTCTTTATGACGGTTCCGTATACAGACTTGATGAAAACAAAGCCGAATATTGCACGAGAGTGCGTGATTGCTCGGATTTTTATAACAGCGGTGCGGGATTTTTGTCTGACAGCAGAGGATATATTTATTCGTTAAACGAAAATAAAGAATATACAAATATGTATAATTGTACAAATCCGTTTTCTGTAAGTAATGAGAGTATTTATTACTACAGATCGGGTTCTGTATATCGCACTTCTCTTAATAACAGCAGCATTACAAAGTATGAAATAAACCGAAATACCGGAAAAATTCTATATGCGTGCGGAAAAGTCGTTGCAATTACAGATGATTATTCTACTGCAACGATTATCGGTAATTCCGATTTTAAAAATATTGATTTTAATACAAATTCAGATACCAAACCGCAATCAAATAATTCCACAGATAAAAATGACGGTAATTCAAATGCGAATTTCTCCGATTATATTTTTACTGATGACGGCTTTATTTGCAATATAAAAAGCGGAACAACAGCAGCACAGCTTAAAAAGAATTGTCCGCCGATAACTTCTGTAACCGATAAAAACGGAAATAATTTGAGCGGTAAATTGAGAACAGGTGCAGTTGTAGCCACAAAAGAAACAAGCTACACTGTTGTTGTACTCGGTGATGTAACAGGTACGGGAACGGTTAGCTCAAATGATTATAAATTGCTTATGAAAACATTGACAGGTGAGAAAGAGATTTTTGGAGCATACAAAAAAGCCGCCGATTATAACCTCGACGGCTCTGTTGATAATAAGGATTTAGTTTTGATAGCACAGGGAAGATAAATCAGTCTTCCATTTCCCAGTTGTGCCAAACATTCTGAATGTCATCGTTGTCCTCAAACATATCAAGCATTTTCTGCATCTTTGTTTTAGCATCCTCGTCATCAATCTTTGTGTATGTGCTCGGTACCATTTCGAGTTCGGCAGAAACGAATGTATAACCTGCTTTTTCAAGGTCATCTCTTACTGCGCTGAAATCTTCAGGCTCGGTGTAAATTGTAAATACATCTTCGTCAGCCTCAAAATCAGATGCGCCGTACTCAAGTGCGTCGCTCATAACAGTGTCTTCGTCCTTATCAAGGTCTTCACGCTCAATTACAAGTACGCCTTTCTTTGTAAACATAAAGCTTACGCAACCCTGAGTACCCATATTACCGCCGAACTTATCAAAGTAATGTCTTACTTCACCTGCTGTTCTGTTACGGTTGTCTGTAAGAGCCTCAACGATTACCGCAACACCGTTAGGACCGTATCCTTCGTATGTAACTGCCTCATAGTTTGCACCGTCGCCGCCGCTGGCAGCCTTTTTGATAATACGCTCAATGTTGTCGTTAGGAACATTGTTAGCCTTTGCTTTAGCAATACAATCCTTAAGCTTTGAGTTTACGCTCGGATCAGCACTGCCGCCCTCACGGATAGCAACGATAAGCTCTCTGCCTATCTTGGTAAAAACCTTAGCTCTTGCAGCATCGTTTTTACCTTTTTTCTGTTTAATGGTACTCCATTTGTTATGTCCTGACATAAAATCATTCCTTTTTAATAAAATACTACATCCTTATTAGTATATCATATACTTATATCTGATGTAAACTAAAAAAGTTATTACAGTTTTGTAACAATCTCTTTGCTATATGAATTATAGTGTGGTATAATGTATTTAAATAAAAACAGATTTTATAAATTAAGTTTTGAAATATAAGAATTTATAAGAATTTATAAGAAATATAAGAATTTATAATATGAAAGGAAGTTTACCAATGATAAAATCAATGACAGGCTTTGGCAGATGTCGCACTGTTTTGCACGGCAGAGAAATCAGTGTTGAGATAAAAAGCGTAAATCATCGTTTTTTTGAATTTTCCTGCAGAACTCCAAAGGGCTACGGTTTTCTTGACGATAAACTCAAGGCTCTTGTAAATTCAAGAGTATCCCGCGGTAAGATTGATATGTTTGTTACAGTAGGCGCTGCAGAAGACACACCTGCCGAGGTAAAAATTAATCATTCTCTTGTTTCGGGTTATATTAATGCAATGAAAGAAATTGCCGAAACCTATGGAATTGAAAACGATGTTACAGTTACGGCAATTTCAAGATTCCCCGATGTTTACACAGTGTCAAAGGCGCAGGAGGACGAAGAAGAGATTACGGCAGATGTTCTTGAGGCGGCTAATACTGCGATAGACGGATTTATTGCAATGCGTGAGGCAGAGGGCGAAAAAATGAAAGCCGATATTCTTGGCAGAGCGGAAGTTATACTTGCTACCGTTGATGAGATTGACGAGCGTTCACCGCAAACGGTAAAAGAATACGAAGAGCGTTTGCTTGACAGAATTAACCGCACTTTGCAGGATTACAATATCAATATTGACGAGCAGAGAGTGCTTACCGAAGTAGCTGTTTTTGCCGATAAAGTAGCTGTTGCCGAAGAAACCGTAAGACTTAGAAGTCACTTTGCACAGCTTTCAAAGATAATGGAATCACAGACTCCGATCGGCAGAGAAATAGACTTTATTATTCAGGAAATGAACCGAGAGGCGAACACAATCGGTTCAAAGGTTCAGGACGCCGAAATTGCCCATAAGGTTGTAAAAATCAAGAGCGAAATTGAAAAAATGCGTGAGCAGATTCAGAATATTGAGTAAGGAGAAATTATGAAACTTATCAATATCGGATTTGGTAATCTTGTAAATTCTGATAAACTTATTGCCGTTGTTGCACCCGATGCGGCACCCGTAAAGAGAATTGTGCAGGATGCAAAATCAAAAGGAATGCTTGTTGACGCCACTTGCGGAAGAAAGTGCAAGGCGGTACTTGTAACGGAAGACGACCACATTGTGTTGTCCGCCATCTCCGCAGAGGCTATTCATAACAGAACAGTTGAAAGCGAGGAACAAAAGGATGAACAGTAAGTCTAAGGGTAAGCTCGTGCTTTACACAGGTTCTTCCGGTGTAGGCAAGGGCACAATTATGGCAGAGCTTTTAAAGCGCAATCCCAATATTCGCCTTTCGGTATCAAATACCACAAGAAAACCTCGAAAAGGTGAAATTGACGGAGTGCATTATAATTTTGTTACTAAGGAACAGTTTGAAAAACTTATAGAAGAAAACGGTTTTCTTGAGTACGCAAAGTATTGTGACAATTACTACGGCACACCTAAAAAACAGGTAGAAGATTTACTCAATCAGGGCTATGATGTATTCCTTGAAATTGAGGTTCAGGGAGGACTTCAAATTCTTGAAAAATATCCTGATGTGTTAAGTATTTTTATTCTTCCTACTTCTATAGATTCGCTTTCACGCAGACTTCACCGCAGAGGAACCGAAGATGAAAAAACCATCGCTAAGCGACTTGCAGAGGCGGAGCATGAGATGTCATTTAAGAACAGATATAAGTACAATGTTGTGAACGATGACCTCGACACAGCGGTAAACGAAGTTCTTGATATTTTAGAAAAAGAGAGTAAATAACCGATTTTTTCGGAAAATATATTATGATAATGATAGGAGATTAATTATGCATAAGGTTAATGTTGACGAATTATTCGCAGGTAAGCAAAGTAAGTATGCACTCGTTGTAGGTGTTGCAAAGAGAGCAAGAGAGATTACAGCAGAGCAGGAAAAAAGCGGTGAGGTTACAGACGACAAGCCTGTTCTCATTGCTATTGATGAAATCAAAAATCACGAAATAGGCATTTTAGAGCCTGACGATGATGAGCTCCCAAATAGCTGAGATTGCTGTTGAAAAAGCAGCGTATTCCTTTGACAAGGCATTTGACTATGTGATTCCCGATTCTATGCTTGACAAGGCGGTAGCGGGAACACGGGTTCTTGTGCCTTTCGGTAGAGGAAATCGTAAAAGGCAGGGGATAATAACCGCTGTTCATCAGGGTGAAAGCAAAGGCTTGAAGTCTGTTATTTCCGTACTTGATGATGAGCCTGTTTTAAACGATGAAATGCTTAAAACAGCCGCTTTTATGAAATCTCATTACTTTTGCACCTTTTATGAGGCTGTAAAAACAATGTTGCCGGCAGGTATTAACTACAAAGTTACTACTATGTACGGTGCAAAAGATGAAAGCGAGTTTTCCTTTGACGAACTTACGGACGAGGAAAAACGAGTTTATAATTACCTTTTTTCTAAGCGAAAAGCAGTAAAAAGCGAAGTATTACTTGATGCTTTCGGTTACAGTACAACAGAACCTTTTGAACTCCTTGTTCAAAAAGGGGTGTTGTATAAGTCGGACGAGATTTTTCGCAAGGTTAATGACGCCGTAATGAAAATGGCGGCGGTTACTCCCGAAGTTGATATATCGGGAGTAAAACTTACCGAAAAGCAGAAAAATGTGTTTGAACTTATTGAAATGGCAGGTGCAATTTCGGTAAAAGAGGTTTGCTATTTTACAGGAGTTACCGCCGCCGTTGTGGATGCGCTTTGTAAAAAAGGACTGATATACTTTTTTGATGAAGAAGTATTCAGAATTGAAAATCGACAAAAAGACAGCTCTTTAAAAGAAATTGTGCTTTCCGAAGAACAGCAGTCTGCTTGCGATTCTCTTTACAATGAATATGATTCGCCTTTTCCGAGCGTAAGTTTGCTTTACGGAGTTACGGGTTCGGGAAAGACAAGTGTATTTATCAAACTGATTGAAAAAGTAATTGATGACGGTAAGGGCATTATTGTTATGGTACCTGAAATCTCGCTTACTCCGCAGTTTGTATCGCAGTTTGCCAAAAGGTTTGGCGATAAGATTGCGGTTTTTCACAGTGCACTTTCACTCGGTGAAAGACTTGATGAGTACAAAAGAGTAAAACAAGGTCTTGCACAAATTGTAATAGGTACACGCAGTGCTGTGTTTGCGCCTTTTGATAAGGTCGGACTGATTATTATGGACGAAGAGCAGGAATACAGCTACAAGTCCGAAAGCTCTCCACGCTACCATGCAAGAGAGATTGCTAAGTTCCGTTGCTCATACAACAATGCTTTGCTTGTACTTAGCTCGGCTACACCGAGTATAGAAACCTATTACTATGCACAGACAGGTAGATATTCGCTTAATACGCTTTCTGCACGATACGGTAAAGCCGTGCTGCCGGAGGTTGTTGTTGCGGATATGGGGGAAGAACTGAAAAACGGCAACACAAGCGGCTTTTCTGATGTTCTCCTGCAAAATATTGCGTATAATATTGAGCATAAAAAGCAGTCGATACTTTTGCTTAACCGCCGTGGTTACAATACTTTTGTTACTTGCAGAGCGTGCGGAGAGGCTGTGACTTGCCCGAATTGCTCAATTTCTCTTACTTACCACAGTGCAAATAACCGATTAATGTGCCATTATTGCGGCTATTCTGTGCCTTACACAGATGAATGTCCCGTATGTCACAGTCACAGACTTACTTTTGGCGGAACGGGCACACAGAGAGCGGAAAAAGATATTTCCGATATTTTTCCCGAGGCAAGGATTTTAAGAATGGATACCGATGCCACTTCATCGAAATCTTCGTATGAAAAAATGATTTCAGCTTTTGCTGACGGTGAATATGATATTCTTGTGGGTACACAGATGGTTGCAAAGGGACTTGATTTTCCAAATGTGACTTTGGTTGGTGTGCTTAATGCCGACCATATGCTTTATGCCGATGATTACCGCAGTTATGAGCGTTCTTTTTCACTGCTCACACAGGTAGTCGGAAGAAGCGGCAGAGGCAATGACAAGGGTATGGCTGTTATTCAGACATTCACACCTGAAAATCTGATAATTTCAATGGCATCAAGACAGGATTACGATACCTTTTATTCGAACGAAATAAAGGTACGCAAGGCAATGCTGTATCCGCCGTTTGCCGATATATGCCTTGTAGGTTTTGTATCGCAGAACAGAGAAGCTGCCTTTAAAGGTGCGGTAAAGTTCCTTGAACTCTTTACAGAAGAGGCAAAGAAAAATTATCCGAATATGCCGTTGCGAATATTAGGGCCTACACCTGCATTGGTGGTAAAAATAAGTAATAAATACAGATTTAAAATTATTATAAAATGTAAAAACAATTCCGAGTTTCGTGCCCTGCTTTCAAAGATTCTTTGTGAGTTTGGCAAGAGTAAGGAATTTTCGGGCGTTACGGCTTATGCCGATATGAACGCTCTTGTATGTTAAGGAAGTGTGAATATGGCTATTAGGCAAATTGTAAAAGAGGGCGACAGCGTTCTCACAAAGCACTGCCGTGAGGTTGTTAAATTTGATGACAGACTCGCACAGCTTATAGATGATATGACAGAAACCTTGCACGACTCTGGCGGAGTAGGTCTTGCCGCACCGCAGGTTGGCATTATCCGCAGAGTTGTTGTTATTGATGTAAGTAAAGAACAAAATCAGGTTATCGAGCTTGTAAACCCTGTTATAATTGAATCAAGCGGCGAGCAGGAGGGCCTTGAGGGCTGTCTTTCTTGTCCGGGCGAATGGGGTATTACAAAGCGTCCTAACTATGTTAAAGTAAAGGCTTTTGACAGACACGGCAATGAATTTACGATTGACGGTGAAGAATTGCTTGCAAGAGCTTTTTGTCATGAGCTTGACCATCTTGACGGTATTCTTTTTAAACAGAAAGCAAGCAAGATGCTTACTCCTGAAGAATACGAAGAAATGTTTGGCTGATTTGAGGGTTAATTATGAATATAATTTATATGGGCACTCCTGATTTTGCGGTGCCTGCACTCAAAAAATTATACGAAAGCAAGCATACGGTGCAGGCTGTGTTTACACAACCTGACAAGCCAAAGGGCAGAAAAATGGTGCTTACTCCTCCTGATGTAAAGGTATGTGCGCAGGAACTTAACATTCCCGTATATCAGCCGACAACCTTTAAATCGGAAGAACCTCTTGAAATAATAAAAAAATATAATCCCGATGTAATCGTAGTTGCGGCCTACGGTAAACTTTTACCGAAGGCAGTGCTTGAAAGCGCAAAGTACGGCTGTATCAATATCCACGGCTCCCTTTTGCCGAAATACAGAGGCGCGGCACCTATTCAGCAGTCGGTTCTTAACGGCGACAAAGTAACAGGTGTGACAGCTATGCAAATGGCAGAGGGACTTGACACAGGCGATATATTGACAGTAATTGAAACAAAAATCGGCGAAAATGAAACATCCGGAGAGCTTTTTGACAGACTTAGTATACTCGGCGGAGAGTTAATTATTAAAACTCTTGAAATGCTTGAGAACGGAGAAATTAAGCCTGTAAAACAGGATGAAAGCAAGGCTACGCATACATCAAAGATTGATAAGTCGTTTTGCCCGATTGATTTTACAAAATCAGCCAACGAAGTGCACAATAAAGTCCGTGGACTTAATCCCTGGCCGATTGCGACTGCCGAACTTAACGGAAAAAAACTGAAAATTTATTCTACAAAAGTATGCGAAAAAAGCGGAAAAGCGGGCACGATAATCAGCATAAAGCCGTTGATTGTTGCTTGCGGCAGCGGTTCGGTCGAAATTATAGAGTTGCAGCCTGAGGGCAAAAAGCGTATGCCGTCAGCGGCTTTTCTTGCAGGTCATAAATTAAATATCGGTGACAGCTTTAACTGATATAGGTATATAAAGGAGAATTTTTATGTTTTATGGCTTTGACTGGACATATGTTGTGTTTATTCTTCCTTGCGTAATTATTTCACTTATATGTCAAATTAATGTTTCATCAACTTTTTCAAAATATTCTCAAATGAGAAATTCTAGAAATATGACAGGCGCACAAGCTGCCGAATTTGTTTTAAGACAAAACGGCGTCTACGGAGTGCGTATTGAAAGGGTAGCGGGAAATCTTACTGACCACTTTGACCCGAGAACTAATGTAATCAGACTTTCAGACAGTGTTTATAATGCAAATACCGTAGCAGCCGTAGGCGTTGCTTGTCATGAGGCAGGTCACGCTGTTCAGCACGCACAGAATTATTTACCGAATAAAATTCGTTCGGCAATCCTTCCGATGGCGAATATCGGTTCAAAATTAAGTTGGTTTTTGATTATATTGGGACTTTGTTTTTCCGCAAAAATCGGTTTTGTTATGTTGTATATCGGTATAGTTTTATTCGGATTTTCCGTACTTTTTACAATTGCAACTCTTCCTGTTGAGTTTAACGCTTCTAAAAGAGCGCTTGAAACTATCAAAAACGGAAATTTGCTTTACGGTGAAGAATACACGGGTGCGAAACGCACTTTGCAGGCAGCCGCTATGACCTATGTTGCATCTGCTCTTACGGCAATTTTACAGCTTTTAAGATTGCTTATAATAGCGAATAACAGAAGAAGATAAGAAAAGAGATTTTTAAATGGCTAATTCACGCAAAACTGCATTTAAAGTATTATTAAAAATTGAACAGGACGGAGCATATTCCAATATAGCACTCAATAACGCAGTAAAGGAAAGTGAGCTTTCGCCGCTTGATGCGGCTTTTACATCTGCGCTTGTTTACGGTGTGCTTGAGCGTAAAATCACTCTTGATTACATCATTAAACAATACTCTAAAATTCCGCTAAGGAAAATTGAGTTAAAGACAAAAATTATTCTCCGCCTCGGACTTTTGCAAATGGCTTTTATGGATAAAATTCCCGAAAGTGCCGCTGTTAACGAAAGTGTAAAACTTGCCAAACAGCAAAAACTGCAAAAATCCTCCGGTTTTATAAATGCAATTTTGCGCAGTTTTGCAAGGGATAACTGCAAAGTAAAATATCCCGATATAAAAAATAAGGCGGAGTATTACTCGGTAAAATATTCCTGCCCGCAAATGCTTGTTAAATTATGGATAAATTCCTACGGCGAGGATAACGCAAGGGGGATTTTAGAAAATCTTAGCGGCAGACCGAATATTTACGCAAGAGTTAATACGCTGAAAACAAATACAGACGAACTTATAAGTGCGCTTGCCGATGATAAGGTAAAGGCTGAAAAAGTTGATTTTCCGAGTAATGCGGTAAAAATAGCCGATACGGGTTCAATCGAAAGATTGAAAGCCTACAAAGGCGGTTTACTGCATATTCAAGATTTGTCGTCCCAGCTTTGCGCATACTTTCTTTCTGCCGAAAAAGGACAGACCGTGCTTGACATTTGCTCTGCCCCTGGAGGAAAAACCTTTACCACAGCCGAATATATGCACAACAGCGGCAAAATTATTGCCTGCGATATGTACGAGCATAAGCTGAAACTTATTGAAAAAGGTGCAAAAAGGCTTGGCATAGATATTGTAGAAACCTGCCTGCGTGATGGTTCGTCAGACGAAAATCCGTTGCCTATGGCTGACAGAATACTTTGCGATGTGCCGTGCAGCGGACTCGGAGTGCTTTCAAGAAAGCCCGAAATTCGCTATAAAGATGACCTTATAGATACAGACCTTGCTGATATTCAGTATAAAATACTTTGCGAAAGCGCAAAATATCTAAAAAAAGGCGGAAAACTTGTATATTCGACCTGTACGCTGAATCCGCAGGAAAACAATAAAAATACAGCAAAATTTCTTGCCGAACACAATGATTTTGAGGGAGTTGAACTTGAACTGCCTCCTGAACTTAAAAGAGCATTTGACGAAAAACCGTATGAAATAACACTTATGCCGCACACTTTTGACGGCGACGGTTTTTACATAGCCGTACTTACAAGGAGGTAATCTTTTGAGCTTAATTGATATTAAATCTCTTGACCTAAATGAGCTTACCGACTTTGTAACCGAGAACGGTTTTGAAAAGTTCAGAGCAAAGCAAATATATCAATGGCTTAACAAAAATGTCACTTCTTTTGATGAAATGCTGAATATTCCTTTGAAAATCAAGGACTTTTTAAAAAGAAGTTGTTACATTTCTGTTGCAAATATTGAAAAAAAACTAATTTCAAGGTATGATAAGACAGTAAAGTATCTTTTTTCGTTCAATGACGGTGAATGTGTAGAGTCCGTTGTTATGAATTATAAACACGGATACTCAATTTGCATTTCCACACAAGTGGGCTGCAAAATGGGCTGTACTTTTTGTGCAACCGGCAAAAGCGGTTTTTCGAGGAGTTTGACTCCGTCCGAAATGCTCAATCAGATTGAATCCGCACAAAAAGATTTGAATATCAGAATATCGAATATTGTCCTTATGGGAATGGGCGAACCGCTCGACAATTTTGATAATGTGGTAAAGTTCTTAAGACTTGTATCCGATGACAACGGTCTTAATATCGGTATGCGCCACATCACAATTTCCACTTGCGGTATTGTACCTAAAATTTATGAGCTTGCAAAGCTGCACTTCGGCATTACGCTTTCCGTGTCATTACACGCTCCTAACGATACCGTAAGGCAAAAGACTATGCCTATTGCTAAGCGATATTCTATGGATGAACTCTTAAAGGCTTGTAAAGATTATTTTGATATTACAGGCAGACGGGTTACTTTTGAATACTCTATGATAAGCGGTGTAAATGATTTTGACAGAGACGCTTACGAGCTTGCGGACAGACTTGCCGATATGAACTGTCATGTAAATCTCATTCCGGTAAACACCGTTGACGGAACAGGATACAAAAAGAGCAGTATGGAAAGGCAACAGGCCTTTGTAAATATACTTGGTCGAAAACATATTGCGGCGACAGTCAGGAGAACCCTTGGAAGTGACATTAACGCTTCCTGCGGTCAGCTCAGACGAAATCATACTAACGAAGGAGGAAAATAACTTGGAAGTCTTTAGCAAAAGTGACATTGGCTTAGTTCGTTCACAAAATCAGGACGATTGCCGCTTCGGAGTTATTTCTCCCAGCTGTGCTTGGGCAGTAGTCTGTGACGGAATGGGAGGTGCCAACGGCGGCAACATAGCGAGTGCAACAGCTGTGGAATACATAAGCTCCAAAATAACCGATTTATACAAGGACGATATGACCAAAGAACAAATCGGCGAGCTTATAGCTGAAATTGTTGTAAACGCAAATATGAAAATATATGAACTTTCTTTGAAAGATCCCGAACTTACGGGAATGGGTACAACCTGCGAGTTTGTTTTTGTAAAGGATACCACGGTTCATATTGTCCATGTTGGCGACAGCCGTACCTATGCAATAAGGGGCGGCAAAATCAAACAGCTTACTGAGGATCACTCTGTTGTACAGGAAATGGTGCGCAGAGGTGAGCTTACCTATGAACAGGCACAGAATCATCCCAATAAGAATTTTATAACAAGAGCACTCGGAATAAAACCGTCCGTAAGGCTTGACTATATAGAGGCAAACTTTATTTACGGTGATGTTCTTTTAATATGCACAGACGGACTTTCCAATTGCATTACAACAGGCGATATGGTTAAAATTTGCCACGAAAACAGGGGCGAGGATCTTATTAATAAGCTTGTTGACAAGGCAAAGGAAGGCGGCGGAACCGATAATATTACCGCCACGGTTATTTATTGAGAAACGGAGAGTGAAATAAATTGGATAAATATATCGGCAAAAGACTTGATGGCCGTTATGAAATTCATGAGCTTATCGGCGTTGGCGGTATGGCTAATGTATATCGCTGTACCGATACTCTTGATGACCGTGAAGTTGCCATTAAGATTTTAAAAGATGAATACCTCAATAACGAGGAATTTATCCGTCGTTTTAAAAATGAATCAAAGGCTATCGCAACACTTTCACACCCTAATATTGTTAAGGTGTATGATGTCAGCTTCGGTGATATGATTCAGTATATTGTAATGGAATACATTGACGGCATTACACTTAAAGAATACTTTGATCAGCAGGGTATCATTGAGTGGAAAGAGGCTTTGTATCTCACAAGTCAGGTTCTTAAGGCTTTACAGCATGCGCACGAGCACGGCATTGTCCACCGTGACATAAAGCCGCAGAATATTATGCTTTTACAAGACGGCACAATCAAGGTTACAGACTTTGGTATTGCCCGTTTTTCCGACAAAGCTACACGCACAATGACAGAACACGCAATTGGTTCGGTTCATTACATTTCACCGGAGCAGGCGAGAGGTGAGGCAACAGACGGCAAGTCTGACATATACTCGGTCGGTGTTATGCTTTATGAAATGCTCACAGGTAAACTTCCTTTTGACGCAGACAGTGCAGTTTCAGTAGCTCTTATGCAGTTACAGTCAACTCCTAAGCGCCCGAGAGAGCTTAATCCCACTATTCCTATCGGACTTGAGCAGATTACAATGAAGGCTATGGAAAAGAATCCTGCCGACAGATATAATTCTGCCGCTGAAATGCTCAACGATATGGAGCGTTTCAGACTTAATCCGTCTATTGTATTTGATTATTCAAAATTTGTTGATAATCAGCCTACAAAGTTTGTTACTTCACTTAAAGATACAAAAACAAACAGTACAAAGTTTGATAAGGCTGTTGCAAAACCGGAGGAAACTCCCGAACCTGAAATCGAAACCGCAGATGAGGAAAAGAAGATTGAACACAAGCCGTCTTATTACGCAATCAAGGGTATTGTAATTTCTGCCGTAGTTGTGGTTGCCGTATTTGTAGGTCTTGCAATTTTCAGAGGATGTTCGACTTCACAGGCTAAAGATGTTGAAATACCGAATTTTGTCGGTAAAACTTTGGCAGAGGCCAATGCCGACAACAAAGACAATTTTAACTTTGTTGTGGAGAGCAAGTATGACGCTTCAAAAGAGCTTGGTGTAATTCTTGAACAGGAGCCTGCCGCTGATTCAAAACTTGTAAAATCAGGCTCACAGATTACTCTTAAAGTAAACGGAACAGATACAAATGCTTCGGTTCCTTATGTTCTTAATTATTCCGAAAAAGACGCATCTGCAATTATTGAGGAAAAGAGCCTTGTTCCAAAGATAATCTATGTTGAAAACACTAAAACTCCTAAGGGATATGTTGCAGAAGTATTCCCTAAGGCAGGTGTTCAGACAAATATCGGTTCTACCGTTTATATTTACATTGCAAACGGCGAGAGAGATGAAAAGGTAACTATTCCGTCTGTATCCGGACTTTTACTTTCAGAGGCTAAAACAAAACTTGTTGATGCAGGTCTTACTGTAGAAACAGTTTACGATGATGAAAGTAAAGAGGCAAAAGACACAGTTCTTTCACAGTCACCGTTGCAGTACGGTAAGGTAGATAAAGGTACTGTTGTAACCCTTACTGTAAGTTCGGGCAAGGGTGATGTGGCTACAGTAAATGTATATGTAGATTTACCTACAAATGCTACTGAATCGGTTGAGATGACTGTAATTGTAGACGGTGTTGTTGATACTAAGTATTCAAAAACACTTGTGCCGCAGTACAATAAGACCTGTACTCTTGAATTTACTGGTTCCGGTACTTCAAACATTGTGGTACAGCTTGACGGTCAGGTTTACCGTGAATATTCAATTGATTATTCAACACTTGTTGTAACACAAACAGCTACTCACGAGTATGCTGTACCTACAACCGCACCTGTTGAAACACAGCCTGCATATACAGAGCCGCCTGTTACAGAGCCGCCATACACACCGGTTCAGCCAACAGATGCAACCGAACCTTCTGAGGCATTGCATTAATTGATATGAGCAGTAACGAAGGATTATTGATGAAAGTGCTCGGCGGTTTTTACTATGTCGAGTGCGACAATCAAATATATGAATGTAAAGCAAGAGGAAGTTTCCGCAAGAGCGGAAATTCTCCTCTTGTTGGCGACAGGGTGAAAATTTCTGTTCAGAAAGAGGGCTTTGCCTCTCTTGACGAAATCCTGCCGAGAAAAAATAAATTAAAGCGACCGCCGCTTGCTAATATTGATATTCTCGTAATCGTTTGTTCGACAGTTTCGCCAAGTCCGAATTATGCGGTTATAGATAAAATGACCGCCGCTGCGATTAACAGCAATATGCAGCCTGTAATTGTTATTTCAAAAGATGATATTGAAAGCGGTGAAAAGGTTGCCGATATTTACAAAAATGCGGGATTTGAAGTTTTTTGTACTTCTCCGCTAAAATCAGATGAAGCAGAGAGATTAAAGGCCTTACTTATGGGCAAAACTTCTGCTTTTACAGGCAACAGCGGTGTGGGTAAGTCAACCTTGTTAAATATGCTTTTTCCTAACCTAAGCCTTGCAACAGGTGAAATAAGCGATAAACTCGGACGAGGCAGACATACTACAAGAGCAGTTGAACTGTTTAATCTTGACGGCTGTTATATCGCAGACACACCCGGATTTTCAACCGTTGATTTGCAGAGATACGAAATTATTGATAAAGACGAACTTCAATATTGCTTTCCCGAATTTAAAGAGTATCTCGGAGAATGTATGTTTACTTCGTGTTCTCATACTTGCGAAAAAGGCTGCAGAGTTTTGCAGGCACTTGCTGACGGAGATATTGAGAAAACCCGTCACAACAGTTATGTCGCTATGTACAATGAGGTAAAAGATATTAAAAAGTGGCAGTTAAAAAAGTAAAGGGGAATTAAAATGCGTTGTACGATAATTGCGGGCTCGCCTGAAGCGGATATAGATTTTATATCGGAACAGGTTAAGGACTGCAATTATCTTATTTGTGCCGATAAGGGCTATGAATATGCAAAAAAAGCAGGTGCAAAGCCTAACCTTATAGTCGGTGATTTTGATTCGTACAGCGGTAATTTACCCGATGATTGCGAAGTAATCAAACTCAATTCACATAAAGATGATACAGACCTTTTGCATTGCATAGAGGTTGCACTGTCCCGTGGATATGATGATTTTGTTATCCTTGCCGCAACAGGCGGAAGATTTGATCATACCTTTGCAAATATTTCTGTTCTTATGTATCTTGATAAAAAGGGTGCAAGCGGAATAATCGTTTCCGACAAAGAGATTATTCGCTTTTTGAAAATGGGCGAATATAATTTTGACGGAAATAAAGGAAAAACTTTTTCAGTCTTTCCTTTTGCCTGTGACAGTGTGAATGTATCTTACATAGGTGCCGAGTATTCGGCGGAGAATCTTATTTTAACTGCGGAAGAAGCAATGGGCATTTCAAATATTTTTATTTCTGACAGAGCAAATGTAAAAATAAATTACGGAAATGCAATAATTATTATTAATCAGTTCATAAATTAAATTTAATTTACAAAAACATTATATAGTATGCGGTAATTTTTAAACACCAATATGGGGGTATAGCTCAGTTGGGAGAGTGTCTGACTGGCAGTCAGAAGGTCATGGGTTCAAGCCCCATTATCTCCACCACTTAGTTTTATAAAGAGATGTCATTGTTATATAAACGGTTGTAATAACAAAATTGTAACTATAATGACACTCATTAGTCTTGAAAAGAATTATAACCTTATGATATAATATATTTGTATCATTTCGTTTTGTGTTATTCTATTTGGAGTTGAATTTTTATGTCATTATGTATGGGTTGTATGCAGGAACTTAACGGTAGTGTAATCTGCCCGAACTGCCATTTTGATAATTCAGAAGTTCAGTCGGCACCTTTTCTGCCTTTCGGCACAGAGCTTGCAGGCAGATATGTAACAGGTACCGGACTTGAAACTAACGGTGAATCAACACGCTATATTGCTTTTGACAAACAGACGGGCGATGTTGTAATTGTATCTGAATTTTTACCGATCGGTCTTTTTTCAAGAGATGAAGGACAGACTGAATTAAAAGTTAATTACGATGACAGACTTGCTTTTAATAAACTTAGAGATGAGTTTATTTCATATTTTCGCATTATTTCAGAATTAAAGGATCTTTCGGCACTTACAAATATTGTTGATGTTTTTGAAGAAAACAATACAGCATATGCTATTGAAGAAAAAGAGGACCTTATTCCTTTTGAAGAATATATTGAGCGTAGCAACGGTCATCTTGACTGGGATATTGCAAGACCGCTCTTTATGCCCGTAATTTCGGCACTTGAGGCTCTTCATAAGCGTGGTGTCGGTCATTATGCGGTAGCACCTAAAAATCTGTTTATTACTGCTTCGGGTAAAATCAGAATGTCAGGCTATGCTACGGAAAATGAGCGTAAGCGTGGTACAGCGCTTAAATCTCAATTGTTTTCAGGCGCAGCAGCACCCGAACAGTATGAAGATAATTTTCCGCTTGATGATATTACGGATATTTACGGACTTTGTTCTACACTTTTCTATGCACTTACAGGTCATCTTCCAAAGAGTGCGGTTGAGCGTTTAAAAGACAGCAGACTTCTTATGAGCACATCTACTGTAAAGAGTTTGCCTCCTCATGTTGTATCTGCTCTTGCAAACGGTTTACAGGTTCAGCGTGAGAACAGAATTACAGATTTTGACGAGCTTCGTTCTCAACTTTCCGTTGCACATACCGCAAAGGCTATTCAGGACGAAATTTCGAGAACAGCAAGTATGAATATTACAAAGGAGCAGTCACGCCGTAATAACGGTATGTCGCATACTTCCATTGTTACTATTTCTGTTGCAATTACAGTTCTTGTACTTGGTATTGCCGGTGTATTTTGGCTTATGCAGAATCCGCTTGCAGGATTATTCTCGGGTAATACTGATGCCACTGCAGCGTCTACATCAAGCACGGAATGGACAGGTCCTGTTGTTCCTAACTATGTCGGAATGAAGTACGAAGATGTTGTAAAGGCTGCGGCTTCCGATGACAGCGTTGTGGTTTACAGAAATTACAATGATGCTTACAGCGATAAATATGCCGACGGTGTTGTAATGGAACAGTATCCTCCGGCAGGTTCAAAAGTAGAGCAGGAAGACGGTATTACAGTTTCTGTAACAGTCAGTCTTGGTGCTCAGATGCGTGAACTTCCTGCAATTCAGGGTAATAAAATTGATGAGGCTGCGCAGTCGCTTGCAGATGCGGGACTTCTTGCTACAGCTGAATATCAGTACAGTGATACAGTAGCGGAAAACAGAGTTATCGGCTACAAAAATCATGTTGCAGGCGATACTCTTGAAAGCGGTTCTAACATTATAATTATTGTAAGTAAGGGCAGACAGCAGACTACAACTCAAGCAACTTCCTGATATTAAAGCTAAAAATAATGGCTGAATCAATTGTATATTGACTCAGCCATTTTGATTTAAGAATTTAAAATTTATATTACAAATCAATTTGCTAAACCATAATTATCCGACTTTTTACTAAGATCCGTTTATTTAAACTTGCTTTTTACGCTTTTTTCCGCATTCCTTACCAATGTAAAAAGTGAAGCAGTACCTTTTTCAAAATATCTTGAAAGCAAATCGGGTGAAAGAGCAATTGATGTATTTTCGGTCTTACTTTCGATTATAGCGTCAATCATAGCAAGGTCGAGCGTCATAGCTGCGCTGCAAAGACTTCTGTACTTGCTTTTGTTCAGCGTAAATAAATCCTGCGGGTTGCTTTCTTCACACGAATATACCGAACGAAATGCCTGATACTGGGCATTCATAAGATAGTTGCTTACAGCGTTTGTCAGCTTTTTGTTTCCGAGTTTATCGAGTATATCGAAAATAACGGCACTTGTATTCATTACAACTTTTTTGTTAATCATAGCGACCATATTGCTGCCCGGCTCAACTGTCGGAATCTCCGCATCGGGTATATTGACAGGCTGTGCCTGCTGACCGTTTCTGTTCGGTGTTCTGCCAAGCAAATAATCACAAGACACATCGTAATATTCGGCGGTTTTTACGAGAAAATCAAGTCCACATTCTCTTATTCCTTTTTCGTAATGAGAGAGCAGCGCCTGGGAAATACCCAAGTCCGCCGCTACCTGCTTTTGGCTTAATCTGCGTTCTCTTCGCAGCATTGAAATTATCATAGGAAAATCACTGTTCATTGAAAGCACCTCTTTTATACGAACAGTATAATATATTAATTACAATTTGTAAATACCATAGGAGTTACAATTATGAAATCTTATATTATTCACTTTCTTCGCCACGGAAGTATAGACGAAACTTTATCGGGCAAGTACATAGGCACTACTGATGTTCCGCTTTCGGATAAAGGAAAAACAGAACTTAGAAAACTTGATTACGAATATCGTTATCCGGGTGCACAGGCAGTGTTTACAAGTCCGTTAAAGCGTTGTACACAGACTTGCAAAATTCTTTATCCGGAGCAAAATCCGCTTGTCATCGCCAATCTTTCGGAATGTAATTTTGGCGAATGGGAGGGAAAAACCGCAAATGATTTAAACGAAGATGAAGATTTCCAAAAATGGCTTGCGGGTGACCCCTCGGTAAAACCTCCGAGAGGTGAGAGCAATGCCGATTTCACACGCAGAATCTGCAAAATGTTTGAAAGCATTGTTGAGGGACTTATCAAAACAGGCACAACAGAAAGCGTTATTGTCACACACGGCGGCGTTATAATGACCTTGCTTGCAGTGTACGGAATGCCACAGGCAAAGCCTTTTGAATGGGTTATGGACAACGGTTTCGGCTACTCCGTAAGAATTACACCGCAGCTTTGGCAGAGAGATAAGATTATGGAGGTATTCTCGGTAATTCCCGAAAAAAAGGATATTGAAGATTAATTTTTAAAATAGTACGAATTGTAGCGCAGTTTACAATCTTTTGTGAAAGATTGTGCAATAATGTAATATAAAGGTGTAATAAAATCATTTATTTATGCCTATACTGACAAATATATTAACTCAAAGGAGATATTAATATGGCAGACTACAAAATCGTTTTGTTAAAAGGTGACGGTATCGGTCCTGAAATCGTAAACCAGGCTGTTAAGGTACTCGACAAAGCAAGCGAAAAGTTTAATTTTACAGTAGAATATGACGAGGCACTCCTCGGCGGTTGTGCTATTGATGCAACAGGAGTTCCGCTCCCTGATGAAACAGTTGCTAAATGTAAGGCAGCAGACAGTGTGCTTTTAGGCGCAGTAGGCGGTCCTAAGTGGGATAATCAGCCGGGTAATAATCGTCCCGAAGCAGGTCTTCTCGGAATCAGAGGAGCACTCGGACTTTTTGCAAACCTTCGTCCTGCTGTTATTTTTGAACCTCTTAAGAAAGCATCACCGATTAAAGATGAAATTATCGGCGGTTCGCTCGATATTATGATTGTTCGTGAACTCACCGGCGGTATTTACTTTGGTAAGAGAGGCAGAACAGAGGTTGACGGTCAGCCTGCCGCATGGGATACAGAACAGTATTCCGTACCGGAAGTAGAGAGAATTGCAAGAGTAGCTTTTGACCTTGCTATGAAGAGAAACAAAAAGCTCACAAGTGTAGACAAGGCAAATGTACTTGAGTCATCAAGACTTTGGAGAGAAACAGTAACAAGAATTTCTAAGGAATATCCCGAAGTTGAGCTTAACTATATGTATGTTGACAACTGTGCTATGCAGCTTGTAAGAAATCCTGGTCAGTTTGATGTTATTGTTACTTCAAATATCTTTGGCGATATTCTTTCTGATGAGGCGTCAATGATCAGCGGTTCAATCGGTATGCTCGCATCTGCAAGCCTTTCAGAGAGCAAGAGCGGTCTTTACGAGCCAATCCACGGTTCGGCTCCTGACATTGCAGGTCTTGGTATCGCAAACCCGCTTGCAACAATTCTTTCTGTTGCAATGATGCTCCGTTATTCACTTGATCAGCCAAAGGCAGCAGACGCTATTGAGGCAGCAGTTACCAAAGTTCTTGAGAATAACCGTACACCGGATATTTATGAAGAGGGTACAAACAAGGTTACTTGTGAGCAGATGGGCGACCTCGTATGTGAGGCACTTTAATATCTAACAGAATGGAGGAGTAAAATGCAGTTGTACGATATGCACTCGCATATACTTCCTGGAATTGATGACGGAGCGCCAAGCGTAGAAAAAAGCCTTGTTATATTAAATGAACTAAAAAAACAAGGCGTAACAAATGTTTGTCTTACTCCTCATTTTTATACAAATGAAATCAGTGCAGAGGATTTTGCCGCACAAAGACAGCATGCGATTGATAACCTTATGCCGCATATTCCTGACGGTATGAAAGTTGTTGTTGGTGCGGAAGTTTATGTCACTCGATATATGTTTAACGGAGATGACTTTTCCTGCGCTTGTTACGGCAACTCCAATTACATACTTACCGAGTTTGCTTACACATCGCAGTTTTCAAGTCACACTATGGAGTATTTTGTAAAACTTACAGAGAATTACAATATGATTCCTGTTCTTACTCATGTTGAAAGATACCCTGCTTTAATCAACGATCCGTCTATTATCGGTGAGCTTAAGGATATGGGTGTAATTATCCAGACCAACACAAATTCTTATACCAAAAAAGCGTCGTTTTTCTCAAAACTTAAGCTTATAAAGCTTATAAAAGGCGGATATATTGATGTTATCGGCAGTGATGCACATTCATTGACCCATAATGACCCACGCACATTTACAGAGGCTTTGGACTTTATTTCTGCAAAATGCGGACAAAGCACAGTAAGAAAAATGATGAGCAACGCAGAAGAAATCTTCAACAGCGCACTTTGATAACAATAAAGGATGTACTTTTTCGGTACATCCTTTTAATTTTATACTAAAATCTTTCAGGTACGGATATACTATTAAGAGCAGTAAAAACCTTGCCTTATGAAATGGGGAATAGCCGTGTTTGAGATTTTAGTGGGAATATTGTTGTTTGTTGTACTTCTCGTGGTTTGCAGTGTGCTTGTGTCTGAATATCTGTTTAAAATGATTATTTACAGGCAAAAAAAGAGCAGTTGTCAAAAGGACATTGATGCCGTAGCAAGCTGGTACAGGCATTATCCGATTGCAAAAACAGGCAGATTATGGCTTGAAAATATGCCATATATTAATGTTTATATAAAGTCTTTTGACGGACTGCGATTATACGGCGCTTTGCTTGAAAACGAAAAATTTTCCGATAAAATTATTATTTGTGTTCACGGCTTTACAGGCAGTGGTAAAAAGGATTTCGCAAGCCTTGCTCGTACTTATTATTTAAACGGGTATAATGTACTTCTTGTGGATAACAGGGCACACGGGCAAAGTGAGGGCAAATATGTAGGCTTTGGAGTGCTTGACAGATTAGATCTGCGCAATTGGGTGAAATATACTGTAAATCGTTTCGGCAGTAATATAAAAATATTTTTGCACGGTATATCAATGGGCGGAGCAACTGTACTTATGGCGAGCAGTATTATGCCAAAAAATGTGCGTGGCATTATTGCAGACTGCGGATTTACAAGCGTAGACGAAATTTTTGAGTATGTACTGAAAAGAGATTATCATCTTCCGAGATTCCCTATCATTTATCTTACAAATATTATGTCAAAAATTCGTGCCGGATACGGATATAAAGATGTTAATACCGCTGCGGAAATTGCAAAATCGGATATTCCTGTTTTATTTATCCACGGAGAAAATGACGAATTTGTACCGCTTTGGATGACTATGAAAAATTATTCCCACTGTAAGGCATATAAGGAGCTTTTTATAGTAAGAGAGTCAGAACACGCCGAGTCGCATTATATTGATAAAAAAGGCTACGAAAGGCGAATACTTACATTTATAGAAAAAATAAGCAAATAGCCGACAAATAGGGAATAAAATCCTACTTGTCGGCTTGGGGAGAAATTATGCAGTACATAAATTATTACAGTTCACCGCTCGGCAAAATCACTTTGGCGAGTAACGGTAACGAGCTGATAGGCTTGTGGTTTGAAGGACAAAAATATTTTGGTTCTACACTTAACGGAGAATATAAACAAAAAAGCCTGCCTGTTTTTGAGCAGACAGCTAAATGGCTTGATATTTATTTTAGCGGCAAAAATCCCGATTTTACGCCGCCTTTGTTTTTATCGTCAACTTCGTTTCGTAATGAAGTTTGGAAAATACTTTTGACTATACCGTACGGTAAAATAATGACATACGGTGAAATAGCTAAACTTATGGCTGAAAACAGGGGAGTAGAGAAGATGTCTGCACAGTCTGTGGGTGGCGCAGTGGGACATAATCCTATTTCAATCATTGTTCCGTGCCACAGGGTAGTAGGTACGGACGGAAGTTTGACAGGCTATGCGGGCGGTGTTGATATTAAAGAAAAACTTTTAAAATTTGAAAATGTCGATATGTCTAAGCTGTTTGTGCCTAAAAGTAAATAGTTTGAAAAATTTAAGCTGCAAAACTTTTTAATAGACTTTCGCCATTGTGTTCAAGTAGCCAAACAGGAAAATATTTGTGGGCTTTGCCCACACCAGAT
>NZ_JBBNJY010000019.1:0-44811 GCF_040093295.1 Ruminococcoides bili | reverse complement strand
ATAAATTGTTGTATCGGAAGATTTTATGGGCGCTGCCCAAACCCGCAATTTTTGAAAAAATTGAGTAAACTTTTTTGCTTTTTGGGAGGATAATTTAGCGTTAGCTAAATTTCAACGCCCGACCGACACTCCGCTAAACAATAATTTAATATTCTTAATCAGCTATGTCGTAATAATACGATTAGCGGCAAAGCAATTTTCATCACTTTGTCCGCTAACCGCTAATCACTGATTAATCACGATACTCCTCGATTGTGTAAGCCTCGAAAAGGTCGCCCTCTTTAATATCGTTAAAACGCTCAAGACCGATACCGCACTCGTAGCCCTCGTTTACTTCCTTAACCGCATCTTTAAAACGCTGTAATGATGCGATTGTATCCTCGGCAATTACGATACCGTCACGAATAACTCTTACGCCTGCGTTCCTTACAATCTTACCACTCTTTACATAAGAACCGGAAATTGTACCTACGGACTTAATCTTAATTACATTTCTGCACTCTGCAGTGCCGAGAACTACCTCTCTTGTCTTAGGAGCGAGCATACCCTTCATAGCAGCCTCAATCTCCTCAATGCAATCGTAGATAATTCTGTAAAGACGCATATCAACGCCTGCGCTTTCCGCATTTGCGGCAGCAACGCTGTCAGGACGAACATTAAAGCCTACTATAATTGCATTTGAAGCCTCGGCAAGCATTACATCGGACTCGTTGATTGCACCTACACCGCCGTGAATTACATTTACTCTTACCTCGTCATTAGAGAGTTTTTCGAGCGACTGCTTTACAGCCTCAACAGAACCCTGTACATCGGCTTTTACGATAATCTGTAATTCCTTAACCTCGCCTAACTTCATCTGGTCAAAGAGGTTGTCGAGTGTAACCTTTGTCTGTGCCTTGAACTGCTCCTCTTTCTGAGATGCCTTTCTCTGCTCAACAAGCTCTCTTGCAAGTTTTTCATCAGAAACAGCGTTGAATATATCACCGCCCTGCGGAACTTCTGCAAGACCTGTAATTTCAACAGGAACCGAAGGGCCTGCCTCTTTTACTCTCTCGCCCTTATCGTTTACCATTACTCTTACTCTGCCTACGCAAGTACCTGCAATTACGATGTCACCCTGATGAAGTGTACCGTTCTGTACAAGTACAGTGGCAATAGGACCTCTGCCCTTATCAAGACGAGCCTCAATAACAGTACCTTTTGCGGCTCTGTCAGGGTTAGCCTTAAGCTCTTTCATTTCTGCAATAAGTGTTACCATTTCGAGGAGGTCGTCAAGACCCTCTTTGGTTTTTGCAGATACAGGAATACAAGGTGTGTCACCGCCCCATTCCTCCGGAACAAGCTCATACTCTGTAAGCTGCTGCTTAACATTCTCAGGATTTGCGCCGACCTTATCCATTTTATTGATAGCAACAATTACAGATACACCCGCAGCCTTTGCGTGGTTGATAGCCTCTACTGTCTGCGGCATAATACCGTCATCGGCAGCTACAACGAGGATAGCAATATCAGTAACCTGTGCGCCTCTTGCTCTCATAGTTGTGAAAGCCTCATGACCGGGTGTATCAAGGAAAGTGATAGGCTTGCCGTTAATTTCTACTCTGTAAGCACCGATATGCTGAGTAATACCGCCTGCCTCGCCTGCTGTAACATTTGCATGACGGATAGCGTCAAGGATTGAAGTTTTACCGTGGTCAACATGACCCATTACAACTACAACCGGCGCTCTCTCTACGAGATTTGTATCGTCATCTTCACTGTCGTCAATAATTCTTTCTTCGATTGTAACAACAACCTCTTTCTCAACCTTAGCGTGGAACTCCATAGCGATAAGTGAGGCTGTATCAAAGTCGATTGTGTCGGTTGCTGTTACCATTGTGCCCATAAGGAATGCCTTTTTAACAACCTCGGCAACTGTAGCCTTAAGTCTTAAAGCGAGCTCCTGAACAACGATTTCATCAGGAATTTGAATTGTCATCTGCTTTTGCTTACGCTCAAGCGCAATACGCTTCAAACGCTCCTGCTCTGTTTCTCTCTTGCCCTGTCTTCTGCCCTTCTGCTTTTGAGAACGGTTGGTAAACTTCTGCTTTTTAACAGTGTTGTCTGTACTTCTCATCTTTGAAGATGCGTTTGCAAGGTCATCGTACTTCTGGTTGTAACGCTCAACATCAACATTTACGGCACGGGTATCAATTACTCTGCGCTTACGGGTTGAAGTTTCTTCCTCGCTTGTAATTTCAACAGGCTTTGACTCTGCCTTTGGTTCAGCCTTTGTCTGCTTTGCAGGCTTATCCTGAACTTTATTCTGCTTTTTGCCCTCTGCCTTGTTGTCCTTATTGTCAGACTTGCGGTCATTCTTTCTGCCGTTCGGCTTGTTGTCTTTGCTGTCTTTATTATTAGCCTTTTTCTCGGCTTTAGCCTCTGCCTTTGCAGGTTCTGCGGTTTTATTTCTTGACGCAAAAAATTTATCAAAATTTGCTACATTGTTTTTCTGTGTTACGGCGTCAAAAACGATATTAAGTTCGCTCTCCTCGAGAGTAGCCATAGCCTTTTTTGTAACACCGCAATTTTTCTCAAGAATATCTGAAATTTCTTTTACACTAACACCTAAATCCTTGGCAACATCTCTTACTTTGTATTTTATCATATTATTCTCCTCTCTGTTCACCTTCAATAAGCATAGCAAGCTTATCTGCAAAACCTTTGTCCTCCACCGATAAAACTCCGCAAAGTTTGCCGAGTGAAAAACTTATTTCATCTTTGGTTCTGTTTACTTCAAGTACACGAACATTTTGCTTATGCGCCTGCAATAAAACAGGCTTTAAGCTGTTTTGTGAAAAATCATTTGCATACAAAATCAGTTTTGCCTTGCTCTTTGCCATTGAGTCAATGCAGGGGTCAGCTCCGATTACAAGCTTTCCTGCACGGCGGCACAATCCGAGCAACGACAATATTCTGTCATTCATATCCGACTGCCTCCCTTAGCTGTCCGCTTTCAAGCTGTTTTCAAGCTGTTCATAAACTTCGTCGGGGATTTTGCAGGAAAACGCTCTTTCAAACCGTCTTGCCTTTCTCGCTTTTTCAAAACATTTTATGTCGTGGCAAATATACGCTCCTCTTCCCGACTTTTTACCCGTAAGGTCAAGACTTATCTCGCCCTTTGCGGTTAAATTGCCGTTCTCGTCCTTGGTATCGGGAGCTTTTACTACTCTGATAAGCTCACGCTTTTCTTTCATTTCGCCACAACCTGTGCATTTTCTAAGCGGCTGTTTTTTCTGTGTCATAAAATCCCTCCCTGCATTTATATATTTATATTTTATATAAAATTATTCTTCGTTTGTATTCTCATCAGCCTCAACATCAGCCTCGGCAGTTTTCTCGCCGTCAAGGTCGAGTGCCTCTGTATTCTCTTCTGCTGTATCGTCAAGCTCAAGTGTATCTTCTGCTGTTGTATCTTCGGCAACTTCGAGTTTTTCGTCCTCTTCATCTTCTCCGAAGAAACCGCTTTCGGGACGAATGTCAATCTTCCAGCCTGTAAGTCTTGCGGCAAGGCGGGCATTCTGACCCTTGTTGCCGATAGCAAGAGAAAGCTGACCGTCCGGAACAGTTACTCTGCAGTTTTTGCTCTCAAGGTCTGTAATTTCAACGCTCAATACCTTTGCAGGAGAAAGTGCGGCTGAAATGTACTTCTGCGGGTCATCGCTGTATTCGATAATATCAATCTTCTCACCGCCAAGCTCGTCAACAATGCTGTTTACACGAGCGCCCTTTGTACCGATACAAGCACCTACGGCGTCAATGTCGGGATTTTTGCTGACAACAGCCATTTTGGTTCTTGAACCTGCCTCACGGGAAACCGATTTGATTTCAACAACACCGTCGAAAATTTCAGGTACTTCCTGCTCAAAAAGTCTTTTAACAAGGTCTTGATGTGATCTTGAAATTATAGCACGAGGACCTTTTTCGCTTGTCTTTACATCAGCGATATAAACCTTGATGTGGTCACCCTCCTTGAGGTTATCGTGACCGATTTGCTCGCTCTTAGGGAGCATAGCCTCGCTCTTGCCTATTCTGATAACTGCCGCACCGCTCTTAGGGTCAATTCTTTCAACAGTAGCTGTAACGAGTTCGCCGAGCTTGCTCTTGAACTCTGAAAGCGTCTGACCCTTTTCGCCTGTACGGATACCCTGACGAATAGTATTTCTCGCAGCGCCGATTGCAATTCTGCCTAAGTCCTTAGGGTCGAGCGGAATAGCAACCTTATCGTCAATATTGATTGCTTTTCTCTTAAGGATCTTCTGTGCGTCCTCAAGCGAAATCTCGTAATCAGGATCAAAAACTTCTTCAACAACAGTTTTCTTAAGTCTTACATCAAAGACATTTTTGTCCGGAAGAATTTTGAAAACCACTTCGTCATTACCGCCGTAGTAATTTTTGCAGGCAACTTCAATACCTTTTTCGATGTTTTCAATCATATAGTCCATTGGAATGCCTTTTTCTTTTTCAAGCATTTCAAGAGCAGCAAAAAGTTCCTTAGTATTCATTTTTCTGATCATCCTTTTCTCTTATCTTAAAATTATTTTAATAAACTGAAGTTACATATCAAAGTCGTCAAGTTTAATCCAAGACGCATCTTTTTTATTGATAGTTATATGGTTCTCTCCGTCGTGGTCGGAGATTGTTACCTCGCCGTTATCGTAAGCGTCAAGCACACCGCCGAATTCTCTGCCTATGCCCTCGATAGGACGGAGCATTTTAACTTTGATGTCAGCGCCGATAAACTGCATAAAATGCTCGTCACGCACAAGCTCACGCTCAAGCCCCGGAGAGCATACCTCAAGGCAATATGCACTCTCAATAGGGTCAAGCTCGTCAAGCGGCTTGTCAATAGCACGGGATACATTCTCGCAATCGGTAATATCAATGCCGTCAGGCTTGTCGATATAAACTCTTAAAAACCAGTCGGCGCCCTCTTTAACATAGCGCACATCCCAAAGCGAAAGTCCGAAATCCTTAACAATAGGCTCGCAAAGCTCCCAAACCTTAGTCACGGTAAGACCGCCTTTTTTCTTTGCCATAAATACCTCCTTATGAGCGTTTGCAACAAAGCATAACGCAGTTGCAAATTATTTTCACCGTAAGCAACCGTAAAGCAATCAAGCACAGGTTAGTTTAATGTTGCAAGTTATAACCGACCGATTACAAGTGTATAAGCCGATACAATACAATAAACATACACCACTCAATAACACCGCAGTTGCAAACAGAAAGGAGTGGGCTTACTTCCCACTCCTTACTTTACAATACTTATTGTATTTAATTATAACACCATTAATATGAGATTGCAAGGGATTTTTGAAAATTCTTTTAAATAAAAAACGGTCTTTACTTAGACCGTTTCCTTTGGCAGGGGCAGAAGGACTTGAAGCGGAATGGGGATTTAATCAAATGTTATTTAATCACCCACACTGTTATATAGTTTTATATTCTGTTTTTCGATTGGAAATCAGATACCCCTGCATAACAGTTTAAATGATAATGTAAAATCATTTTGGTATAATTTTGGTAGAAAAATGGTAGAAGAATTGCCCGCTGAATTATTCTGAAACCGGAGTTTGAATTATGAGAGCTAAATATCATATTTACCTCACCGCCGAGGAACGCAGAGTTGTTATCAATAGTCTGATTGATTTGAGAAACAACCTTATTTCACAAGGAATGTACACCGATTTAGTTGATGAACTGCTTATTAGAATTTCAAAAGCCAAAGCTAAAAAGATTAAGATTAAGGGGGTTTGACAATGGAGATTACATATACAATGCAGGGCGACTATTTGCTGCCGAACTTAACACTGCCCGAACAGGATAGCCGTCCGATCGGCTTGTGGGGACAACAACACCTTCGCTATATAAAACGAAGTCGCCCGATTCTTTACACCAACCTGCTCACTAAATGCAAGCTGAACGAATATCTTGCCGATATTGATGAACGGGCGCAGAAGATGTACGACAAGCTTGTACAGGCTTTCGCAAAAGAGGAAGGCTGCACTGAGCAGTTAAAAGCTACCGATCAAATGCTATGGGTATGCAAGATGAACAATGTCACTCAAAGAGCGAGAGAAGTCGTCAATGCAGAAATAATCTATAACTAACACGAAGGCTGATGTGATCCCAAATGGGTTACACCAGCCTTTTATGCTATCAATTATATAGTTGTAGCAATTGAATATACATTTTGCAAACGAAAGATTTCCATTTTGAGAAAAAAGTTTCCAAAATTTTAAAAAAATTCCAAAAGCATACGTTTGATTTCCATTTTTGTGATTTGTTTCCAATTATAGCAAATCAATTTCCGATATCTTCTATTTCGTTGAATTTTTGGAAAGTCCGTGTTATGATATAGACACTTTACAAAGGAGTGATAAAAATGGCTAAGAGTAATATATACGGTGGCAAAGAGGAGCGTGAATTTTACGGGAGAAAACTTAAAGTTATCCATGAAGAATCCAACATAACTCAGAAGGAAATGGCAGAAAAACTTAATTGTACTCCATCAGTTATCTCAAAATTAGAAAAAGGCGACGTAGTTGATATCGAGAGATATGCTGAACTGTATGCACTTTGTTTGAAATACTTGGACTTTGAGGAAAAGCCAGAACTTAATTCAAATAGCAAGAATTATAACAAAGCTCTTGCCAAGAAGTATAAAGAAGAGCTTGAACAGTTCTTTGATAATTATATTAACATTTCCACTTATGCTATTCCGGATACTAACGCCATTGAGAATAATCCGAGGATAATTGAAGAACTATTAGGCGGGGATAAACCTAAATACCATAAAGTATTTGTTCCCGATATCGTAATCACTGAACTGGAGTATAGAAAAAAATACCGCACTATGCTTCAGGAAAAGGAAATTGCCAAAGTAGTAAACTTAATCAGTGAGAACCCTCAAATTATCACAATCGAGACAGATAGGCGAATATTCGGGAATCACGATGATCGTATTATTGATGTTGCAAAAACTATAGTAAAAGACTACAACTGCAAGATTCACATCATCACAAACGATAAAGGCTTTAAGGCAAAACAAAAAATTAATTCCGATATTTCTATTATTAGGTTGTCTGAATTTATGCAGGGACGGTATAGCGTTCAGAATATGATGGGCTTATATCAAATTGACAGAGCAACCAGTAATTACGAAAAACAAAAAGGGGTAAATATGAGAGCATATTTACCAAACGGAAAAACATTAATCACTTCCACTCTTGCTAACAAAAAACTCTCAGATGAAGAGGCGATAGCCAAAATAAAATGGCTTTGTGAGAACGGCGCTGATATTAATCAGCGTGAGAGCTCAGGAAACTTTTTCCCACCTTTAACCATAGCAATACAACAAAAACGAAAAAAGCTTTTTGATTTCATTTTACAGGAATGTGGTGCGGATCCAAACGCTGGTAGTCGTAATCCATTTTCGTTAAAGATGGTTCGTCAGCAAAACGAAGGCAATATGCCGCTAATGGTAGCGGCTCGTAGCGGATTAGTGAGTTATGTTGAGACTCTTTGTGCTCATAAAGACATTATTTTGAACCAACAAGATAGTAATGGATTTACAGCTTTGATAAAAGTTGCGTTTAGACTAAAAGAGTTACAAGATGAATATGGCAGAGTAAAGGGTTATATGAAGTATAAGCAATGCTGTGAAATATTAATTGATCACGGTATTGATTATCGTATTATTGATGTTGATGGACATAGTGCTGGTTATTATTTCGATTATATTACCAAATATATTCAAAAAAAGTCGGAAAACAGTGATTAATCAGAATTTTTATTATACATTTTTAGGAGGTAATATTTATGACAATTCAGAACAGAGTAAATGAAATCCTTGACCAGATGACAGCATTCTCTAAAGAGAGCTACACTAAAGAAGAGTATCTTCCTGAGTTGTTGAAGCTCCAAAGTGAGATTGTACGCCTTACTTTTAATGACGAACACGCTGACGAAGCAAAGCTTCGCTTATGGGATGCAAGTGATCATCTCAAGATGATAAACACAGAGTGCGGTGGAGTTGCCGATCACGAGCTACACAAGTTTTTGAACTCAAGTAAAAAAATCAGTGGCGAAATCACAGCAGAGATCTCTGGTTTCAAGGGCGAACAAATAGTATTTAATGCTTTAGAGAGCCTAAGCTGTTATAACGCAATTCTTCGCAACGTCGAACTTGAATATGACGGCAAGCGCACAGAGATTGATGCGATTGTATTTACTCATCGTGCAGTATTCATTATTGAGATAAAAAACAGTAAAAAGAATATTTTTATTGATGAAGAAGGTGGTTTTTACCGAACAGGTCAATCAATGCATTATGATTGCAATATTGCTGATAAAATGTATGACCGATATACAATGCTTAAAAAAGCGCTTGATACAGCAGGGTTAGGATTTGTTAAGATTTTTAATATAGTTACATTTACTAATCCCCGAATCGACGTTGAAAACAAGTATTATCGTTTGAAGGTTTGTGGAAGCAACTACCTCCCGACATATATCGATAAATTCCAAAGTGACAATTGGTACTCGGATGAAAATATCGGAACAATGGTTACGGCTGTTGAAGATGCCAAGTGTAAGGAGCCGTTTCAAATGCCCGTAAATATGGACGACTTCAAGTTGAATTTCGCTACCTTGATGGCGACGCTTGAATGTTCCAAAGAAGAGAAAACTGCCGATGCCGAAATTGATGAAGTTCAGGCAAAGGAATCGCTTCAAGCAAAAAATGACGAGAACGAGACCGTTCATATCTTTCGTCCGTCAAAATTTAGAAGAGGAGTAGCTGCTGCTTCGGTTGGTATCGCAGTATTAAATATAGCTGCATTTGGAATCAACGCCTTGTTAAAAAGCACACGTTGAGAATCGGAAAGTGCCTGATTCTTATCATACATAACTTCAATACACGAAAGGATGGTCTTTATGAAAAACATTTATGCCACAAATGAATGGAAAGGTTACGGCAAACAAAATTACTACCACAACGAATACCGTGACGAGGGTGACGAAGTAGTAAAATACAAGTGCCATCGTCAGAAGTTCTTTGACGGTCACGAAAACAGTTGGGAAACCGATGAAAAGGCAGTGGATTCTTGGAAGAAGGACGATCCCGATATGCCTGACTGGTTGCACAACTATCTTTAATCTTGAAAACGCATAACTAATAACTAATGGAACGCAATCCGTAATCAGACGTAGACTTGGTTGCGGATTGCGGCAATCCAATTTAGGAGGTTGAGAAGTGATAAACAGAATATGTATATCAATCAATAACCGCTGTAATCTTGCCTGTCGTTATTGCCACTTTAGAGAGAAGGGCAAAATCGAATCCTCCGATATGAATGTCTTTGAAATTCTTGATAATGTTAAGGCGTATGCTACGAAGAAATTTAAAATCGGTTTTGTCGGCAACGGAGAAGGTTTTTTAGATTGGGAGCTTTTGAAAAGCTACATCAAATACATCGAAGACAATCCTTTCATCAGCGCATACACTATCACAAATGGCACGATTCGCCTTCCGGATGATGATATTCGATTTTTAGAAGATCATCATATTAATGTCGGATTTTCGATAGACGGAAACAAGGAACTACACGATTATTACCGTTGCAACTCTTTTGACAGCGCAGTTTCCAATGTGGAGTATTATAAAAGCATCACAGGTCATTATCCCACATTTAACGCCACTGTCGGCAAAGAAAGCCTTGAAAATGCCGATAAAATTATCGCATTCTTTTCAAAGTACGGTACAAGAGTAACTTTTTCACGTATGATAGGTAAATACGGAATCACATTGAAGCAGTATCGAGATTTTCTTGCATATGCAGAGAAATATATTCCTGTCAGACGCGGCGGAAAGGATTGCACAATGTACGGCGGTCAATGCGGCGCAGGCACAAATAACTATTTCTTTGCTAACGGTAAAGTATATTATTGCGGCAACTGTATTGATTTACCTCCCTTAGGCTCAAGCAGTATGACCTTTTGGGAGTTGGAAAAGATTAACTTACAGTTTGACCGAAATTATTGCTATAAGGAGACGCTATGAGGATTGGTTTATACGGAATGCCCACATCAGGCAAAACACATATTTTGGATCGGATTGACTTTATCGAGGTTCTTGTAGGCAGTAAGCTTCTCCGTGAATACGATCCGGATTTCGACAAACAGCCGGAGCATATTCGTGAGCAAGACCGAAAAGCAGTAGCCAATATTATGCTTTCTAAAAAAGACTTTATAATGGACGGGCACTATGCTTTTGGAGACACCATAGCTTTCACCGAAGAAGAAGGCAATATGTATGATGTCTACTTGTACTTATATATAGAGCCGGCGGTATTAAGAAATCGAATCAAAAACTCTCCCAAAAATCAAAAGTACGTCCACTATGATGTTGAGAAATGGCAAAGCCGTGAGATTTATGGCTTGCGTGAGTATTGTCATAAGCACAATAAAGATTTTTATGTTGTGGACAATCCGCCCACTAATACTTTTGAAGATGTGTCACAGGTTATTGAATTTATTAAAGCCATTAAAGATGGGTACAGTTGCGCAGAATACGCAAAGGAATGTGCAGATAAAATAATCGGACACACACCTGTTGGTACTGTCTATCTTTTGGACGGCGATAAAACTATTACCGTTGAAGATACAAGTAGCAAGATTCTTGGCTATTCAACACATTTATATGACGGGAATTTTTACACAGGTTATCAGGCGTGGAAGCAACGCAAGAAATTTGATGATTATATATGCCCTGACTTAAAGTGTACGGCAATTGAGTTCAATCGTCAGATATTAAATCAGATACACACTCCTGCATATATCCTGACTTCCGGCAATGAAACCATCTGGAAATACATCTCGCATATATTGGCTATTCCTTGCTTTGACGGGGCAGAAATGTCTGCTGAAACCAAATTGTATATCACTAAGCATCTGCAGAAAGCAGGATATACTGTGATTGCATATGGTGATGGAATGAATGATTACTATATGCTCAAGCAGGCAGATAAAGGTTTTTTGAAAACAAAGTCGAACGGCGAGGTTAGCCGTTCATTAAAAGGAAAGGATTTGGAGGGATTGACATTTGTTTGAACTTGAGCATACAGAACAAATAAAGCGGTTAATCGAGATTACAAAGTCGAACTCAGGCATTTCAGGTCCTGAACTTGCAAAAGCACATATAGAGCTTGGAAGATTGCTGTCCGCTTATCTTCCCGTTGAACCTATGGATACTACGGTAGTAGCTATGATGCGTGGCAGTATATTCTTTGCACAGGGAATTTACTTTGGCCTTGGCTGTAAGTTTCAACTTTTTGATCCTAAAAAGGAGCAATATATCCGACCTCAAACAAAGTATGTCATTGTTGCGGATTCTGTCATCAACACAGGCTCCACAATTAAGCCTATCCTTGAACCCGACACGCTTATAGCCTCTTGTGTGATTAATGAAAAAGCTGTACCGTTTTTCCAGGATCAGCTATATACCGTAAGAGTTTCTAAAAATTCTTTTGTCGGCAGCAACATAAAGAAACAAGAAGGTGGCAAGGGACCGGATACGACAATGCGGTTGTTTAACCTAATCTAAGAAACATATCCTTGAAACAAAAAGGCTGATGCAGTCCGTATTGGATTACATCAGCTTTTTGATTTTGGAAGAAATAAGTGTATAATTGTTGCAAGAATCTTTTTTAGATAGCTTTGATTGAAACCTTATCCTTTGTCTTTGAGTTTAATCGAAACATCTTTTCCAAGCGCATCAAATACTCTGATTAAAGTATCAATCGAGATATTATGACGACCACTTTCTATACGACAGATATTTGATCGATGCATACCGGTGAGTTTAGCTAGTTCCATTTGAGAAAGTCCTTTTTCGAGCCTTACCTGAACCATTTTAGATATTATCGCCTGACGCTTTTTAACAATATCATCGCTTGTTTTGATATAAACCACCTCGAAAATTTGTTATCATATATGATAACAAAAGCTAAGAGATAAAAAGAGTGTAAACAGGAATGAATGGTAAACCTTAGAACTTCCACAATATTAAAACAACGACTTATCAAGAAGAAAATCAATGATACCAATATTGAGGAACCCGTTATCATCATACCATCTTTTGCGGATATCCTGTCGGACTATTATCTTAGGGAATGAATCTCCAGTTAGGGAAAGGGGTTTAGATTCAGTGATGATTTTATCCTCGGTTTCCATAGCGTAGGCGGATTGAATATATATTTTCTTGCCGCCCTTTGTAGCTATAAAATCTATTTCTCTTGCTACATTTTGACGATTACCGGATTTGTTTTTCTCCGTAGAATACACGATACCGATATCAATGTAACAACGGCGAATAGTCAATTCGTTATAGACGATGTTTTCCATTATGTGCGTCATTTCGTTTTGTCGGAAGCCGATACGGGCGTTTCGCAAGCCTACATCCTCACAGTAATACTTGTTTGGGTAGTCAAAATATGACCTTCCTTTTACATCATATCGCTTGCACTCGTTGAATAAGAAAGCATCCTCTAAGTGATTGATATATGAACTGACTGTATTGGTGGAAACGACACTTTCTCCGCTTCGCTTCTGAACAGAATTCATTGAGTTAGCAATCTTGGAGGGATTAGTAAGAGAGCCGACAGACGAGCAGAGCAAATCTAAAATGCCTGATAATACATCTTCTCTTTTGATCTTTTTTCTATCAACAATATCTTTGATATATACCTCTGAAAAAAGCGATTGCAGATAGCTCATTTTTGCTTCGTCGTCAGGACGCGAGAGTATAAGAGGCATTCCTCCGTAGAGAGCATAATCAAAGAAAGCGTCGGTTTTGTCACCGCCTGCTGCCGAATAATATTCTGCAAATGATAACGGGTGTACTCTTATTTCATCGCTTCGACCTCTAAATTCTGAGAGAATATCGCTTGACAGCATCTTTGAATTACTGCCTGTAACATACACATCTAAGTTTGAAAGTTCCTTAAGGTCGTTAAGAGCATCGTAAAAACGTATCTTTGCTCCATCGGGATTGTACGGATTTGGAACTTCGTCGGACATCTGAATCTCGTCCACAAAGAGATAGTATTGTTCGCTTTTGCCCTCGGCAATGCTCCTTACATATGAAGCAAGCTCCAGCGGGTTACGATAACGAATATCTCTTGCAAGGTCGAGTTCGACAGTAATGATCTGTTCTGGCTTTACACCTTGCTCGTACAGATAATTCCTATAAATAGTACGAAGGAGATAGGACTTACCGCAACGGCGAATACCAGTTATGACTTTGACCTGACCATCCCAAGCGAACGATTTTAGCTGAGATAAATATGAATCACGTTTTATTTCCATTAACAACAACTCCTATTGAGAGCTTCACTTACATATTATTCAACTTCTCAATTAAATTATACGTGATGAGAATAAAAAAGTCAATATTTTCATTGAGAATTTCACTTATTTGTTATTGAAGTTTTCAATGAATAAATTAATCTACCACTCACCTTACTAAATGAACGAAATTGAAAATAAAACGTGGTTTGAATAAATATTCTCCCATATGTGTAATTATATACTTGAAGCCCTTAATAAAGTAAATTACTGCTCAATGATGGGAATTTCTTTATCTATAAAGGGAGTTTTATCCACTAATCTACAAGAGAAAGCCTTAAAATTGATTCCTTTGGTTTTTCCAACACAATAATAGCTGTAAAACTCAGATTTCTTATTTATCCGTATGACCTTTACATATGGGTTTAATGAGACGATAAAGTAATAAACAGAATAACCCTTGTCCATCAAAGAGAAAAGCTGTTTATACTGGTTTAACGCTCTTTCGGAATATACCGTAGGAAAAATAGCTTCTTTATCAGTCGTGATTAAGCTCTTAATTTCAAGGATCGTCTGAGAATCTTTAATTATAAAATCAGCCTTATAATTTTCTAAGTGTTTTTCTTTTTGAATCGTCTTCCTTTTTCCAAGGAAGGAAAAGCGTCTTTTATTTATAGAATTCTCAATGGCTTTATTTGCAAGCGAGGAATTCAATAGGATAAAGCTTCTTTTGTATGGTAAAGCTAGTAAGGAATACTGAGTCCGTGTGTTTTTTGAGCTTGTTGGAATTAGTATTACCTTTTTGTTTTCTAAGGATAAAAAATTACTTAAGTGACAGGATGAAGGAACATAGCAGATATTATCCTGATTATTAATTGCAACCTCGCATAGAAATCTATTTTTTAGCTCACGCTTAAAGATTCCAGAAACGAATCTATCTTTGCCCAATGTGGGCATTTTCATCATCTCCTTACAGAGTGCTTAAAAACTCCTCAAGTTCATTTTCGGTAATATATAAGCCCTGTAAACGTTTTGTGTCTGTTTCAGTCACCATCAACATATCACCTTTTCCGAGAAGATTTTCAGCGCCGGACATATCAAGTATGGTTTGCGAATCTGTATGGGAAGGAAGCCTAAAGGATACTCTGAAGGGAATAACCGCTTTCAAGGCACCAGTAACAATCTGTGCAGAAGGACGCTGAGTGGCAATAATAAAGTGAATGCCGAGGCTCCTTACTCTCTGGAGAAGCATTAACAAGGTTTTTTCAAATTCCTTACGTGTTCCAAGCATTTCAGCGGCTTGTATCAAGTCCGAATATTCATCAATTATAACTACAAGACGCTTTAGCTTGTTATCGGGATTCTTTGAATTATAAGATTCGATGTTTTTACTTTTACAGGAGCGCAGAGCTTTGGTTCGCACTTCCTTGTCTTTTTCATTAATCTGCGTTATTTTCTCTAATGCTTCCTCGGCATCAACCACTATATTTCCGCCATACAAATGTGGAATATCCTCAAAGAAAACAAAATCCGTCTGTTTTGGATCAATAATGAGAACCTCTAGCTCATCCTTACTGAATTGTTTTAGTAAGCTTACTAAAATACTTTGAAGAAATACGGTTTTGCCAGAGCCTGTGGTGCCTGCGATCAGCATATGAGGCGCATCAGCTATATCAATTATCTCAAAGCTGCCATCAGGCGCTTGTCCAGCAATTACATTGAGATAACCACTAGTGCTTTTCAGTAGCTCTAAGTGCTCATTTAGGCTAATAATACTATTATTTGTTACAAAAGGAACATCTACTGAGATATATTTTGTTCCCTTAATGTGCTCAATTAGTATTTCTCCATTAGCTTCAAGCTGAATTCCGATATCCTCCTTAGCCTTCAGTAACGAACGGATAGTTTCTCCAGATTTTAATTCAATTTTAAACCGTGTAAAACGTGTTGCTTCTTGTACCTTATCAACAGTTACAGGAAAAGCGTGAATATTAAAATCCCTTAAAACCTTATTCATTCGAGCGCATTTTTCTTCAAGAATCCGATGATTGGCTTTTTTATCCAGCTCAGCTTGATTGCTCTCTTTTATATCGGATTCAGATGGGGATTGAGTTTTCTTTGCTTTTTTCTCAATTTCATCGGCTTCATCAGCTATTGTGGAGTTATTTTCGTAATTTGCTTGATTTAGCTGAATTGTTGTTTGTGCTTCTTTTTCTTCAAGCATCGACAAGCTAAAGGATGAGTTTGATACAATTGCTTGAATTATCTGACTACCTAAGGTAGTTAAATAATAATTCTTACCCTTGTAGCAACCAGCACCTTTATATAATTGCTTGTAGGCGCTCAGCTCCTCGTTAAAATTCACATAGTAAATATTCATATTTATACAAACAGAAAGCTTCCCTGCAAATAAATCATTTAATTGCACAACATACTCTCGTTTGATTTTTGGTGAAAAACTTGCTTGGAATAGAGCGTCATAAACCTGCTCTCGAAGAATTTCACGTCTGGATACGGTAGTGATTTTTTCTGTCTTACTGAACATTTCAAGTATTAATGCTTCAATAACAGAAACTTGATTAACCGCATCACCTTTAATTGTTTTGTGACCTTCATCGATCTCAAAGGCTTTATAGGTTTTAACCTCAATAATATCAACAGTAACGTCAGACTGTGATTCATCCGAGAGATTTATTCCGATGAGATCAGGTAGGTGTCCGTCATCTCTTTCTGACAGCCATTCCTTAGCAAGCTGAGTATCTAGGCCTACCAATATGCTGTTTGGATTCTTTCCCTTATAGATAATAGCAGCTATTGCGCTTCCAAGGCTTCCTTTACCGTGATTTTGGTCAAAGATTTTGTTGGTAGAATGAGAGATGATACTCAGCAAGCCTTCGTCATTGACCTCACGTGTAGCTTCGATAATTTCTTGAATTCCCTTTTCTTTTGGAAGATAATTTCCTAAATCCTTTACAAGAGTATCATAACCACGAATGAATTTTAAGCTGTTGTTTGAATAAATACCAATCGATCTATAGCTATTCTCTTTATAATATAGCTTTTCGCTAGCAGCTCGTAACGAAGCATCCCAGCTTTTTAGGCTTTGGTCAAGGATTACTAACCAATCCGCCTTATTTAATAAGCTGTCATAAGTCGATTTTTTTAAAGGTGTATGAAAATAGGTTCCTGTATGACTAAAGGAAGAAGGGTGTTCGTTAAGACGTTCAATTATTTTTGAATAGGTTGAGAACAAGCCTCCCTCGTTTGCAGGACTTATCTCGACCTTCTCGTCAATAGCGTCATAAGTGTATACCTTTGGAACGCATAATGGATGAATGTGCAATAGCTTATTATTCTGTCTGGTTTCGACCTTAACCTCATTTGGATCAAAAATAACAAGAAGGTGCTGCTCCTGAGAAAGCTCATTAATAATTCTATCGTAAGGCTTCGCCTTGTTGTCAATATTTAATCTGAAGCTTAGGCTCCTTTCGCCCTTAACCTTTGCCAACATTCCATCATTAATGGATTTATCTTCAATTTCAATCCAATCCTCAGATACGCTTTTCGTTCGAAAAATAGATAGCTCAATACCGAGAACATTAAACTCCTTATCCTTATCAAGAGCCTTTAACATACCTACAACGCTTTCAACTGAAGGAGGATCAATAATTGCAAGCTTCAGCATAAGACCAGCGTGCGGATATAAGCAAAGATATCTGGTGATTTGCTGCTTAAGCGAATCTAACCCGCTTTCGCTTTGATTAATTTGCGGCTTGCTAGAATATATCGGTAGCATACCTAATCTGCCAGATAACGGTAGGAAGGTAGAATAACCCTTTATTATAGTTTCGGGTATCAGGATTACTGATAAGGGATCCGGTATATCATCAGCCTTGCGGATAATAAAGGCTTTTTCATCCTCTGAAAGTCCACCCTCTCCCAAGCTGTTAATACCCTTGCTCATAAGAATTTCTTTTGCAAGCTCAATATATTTCCATAAATAGAGCGGATGCAAGGGTGTTGGTATAGCGTGGAGGTTTTTTGAGCCAACGATATAAACGTAATCTAGTGAAATTAAGATATTAATTATTTCCTTTGCTCTTGAGGGTGCCAGTTGCCAAATCTTTGGAAAATCGTCATCAATTGCTTGAAGTAAATACTCATATGCTTTAATATAATCAGAAAAAAGGTTATATTGAGCTAAGACCTGTAGCATTGGCGCATCCTGAAGTCTTTGCCTAAATGGTGCTATTCGACTACGAGCCTGTAAGTATAGCTTTAGTTTTTCTGATATAGCTTGACCGTCCTCTAGTAAATCATTTATTCTGTCCAGCTTTTCCCTTACAACGGAAAGATATGCCTCTGTAAGTCCTTCAAACTTGTACTTAGAAATGTTCTTTAGTCCGTCCTCAGGTGTATCTACCTCTGCGTATATGATTCCGCCATATTGGGTTTCTTCTGTAAGGCTTTTAGCAATGTATTCTGTTGTAGGTTCAATAATAAACTGAGAGGCTTTTCCGTCAACACTATAGGTCTTTTTCTCTCTTTTTGTATGCTTTTCCTCCTTGTCGGTTTCTTCCTTAATAGCCTTTAAGGCGTCGTCTATTTGTGCTTGATTATCATCAAATACAAGTTGTGCCGCTAAGGCTGTTGTATTGAGTTTGCTCTGCTTTGGCTTCTTTTTGTTATCTGGCTCAATTTTGCTTCTATTGACAGCCTTTAAGCATTCCTCGACCTTTTCAAGCTCCATATGCTTTAACAGCTCGATGTCCTTGGTGTTATAAAACCTTAGAATAAGTCTAGGTAATTGCTTATCAATATTTTGTCTTGTGTAATAGTTCGTTATTCCTTGTCTTTCCGATTGATCAAGGCTATTCATTTTTTCGACAACTCTATAGTTTCGTTGTATTTTTTTAATCAATACATCTCTTGAGGGATTGTTGTTGGTTAGCGAATTATCAGAACAAAGCCCTAATTTATAATAATTGTCCTTAATTAGCTTAGGTAATTCATTTTCTGGGAAGATAATTAGTAGCTCGAGGTATTCAATAACACGTTCAAAGCTCAATATGCTTCTAACCTGCTTGCTGGAAAGCGCTCTAATCAATGAATCAATAACCGCATTTGTGTTTGCAAGCTTTTTTTTGGCATATTTACAGCTAGCCTTGTATATAGCTTCAAGGGTTAATTCTGGAAACCACCTCAGGGAGGATATTTTTTCCATTTCAGTTCTTTTTATGATTAGTATTCTAAAGACACTTTCATCTCCGCTGTTTCGTGAAAGCTCAGCCTCCTCTGCGGTAAAGGCATATGAAATGGCTTCTGTTTTCTCAGGCAATTCAGCAATTAAGGATTTGCTTTGTGTTCCAGAAAAGCCAAGAAAGAAAATGGAAATATGCCTTGATGAGGATAAGCCGTTAACGAACGCTTTGTAATCAAAGTCAGGAATATTAACTATGGATATTCCGTATTCTTCAGAGGCTGCCTTGGTATTAACCTGTTCAATAAGTACCTTAGTTAATAGCATTGTTTTCATAGTTATTAAAGCCCCCGTCCTATTAGTGTAACACCGTCAGCATACTGCTTCCCTAAGCCTAAGGAAATATAAGTATTCCCGAATGCTCTAGCATTTCGGCATAAATCTCCTCTTAAATCACCCGGTGTTGATTGAGCAATATTAAAGCTTTCTAACAGCTTATATGCATTTTCAGCATCTGCGCCTATTATAATATTGTAGCATTTCTGTAGGCGCTTTTCCAAATCCTTAATTTCTATTCCGTCATCTAATTCTGATGGATTTAATACGCTTAGGGTAATGTTTTCGAGCGTGAAGCTATTCGGAAGATATCTTTTGCTTGCTCTATTTCCCTTTGGGCCGACTAAACCGCACCGAATACCTAAAACTCTACAAAAGTCTGAAGGAGAATTAGATTTGTATTCAAAGGTAAACAAGGCTATTTGTAGAGCCTTTGCTAAGGCTGATATTTTTGATTGCTCCTCAGCTACAAAGCTTTCAAAGTAGCTTGTTATTGCTGGCTTAACCTTTTCTTCTCGTTTTTGTGAAAGACTCATTGAAGCTATCCAATCTAAGCAAGCCTCTTTTGTATCAGTGCTTATTTCCTGAGAGATTATTATTCTAATAATACGTTGAAAATATACTTCAACAGCTTTTTTCGAGGCTGAGAACGCTTGCTCACTTGCCTTTTTTATAGATTCAAGATTACCGTTGGCATCTAGAATAATGGGAACTCTTGGAGCCTCAGAAACTGTTGATACGCAATGTGTAAGATAAAAAAGAGTAGCAAAAATAGAATAATTAACTATTCTCTGTAGAGTAACAAGAGCATTACTGCTTTCGCCAATATGAATAAGGTTTTGCGCTAATTGGTCAAAGCCATTTCGGATCGTTTCCTTGCAGGAATCCCAAGCACTTTCTATATCATCTATATATGTAGGCTCGCAGTGTTCAACCCGTGCTTCCTTTGAAGGAAGCGCAATTATTGGCTTTACAAGCTTTGTAATATCATCCTTATCATATGCTAAGGTTTCTTGAAGCAGTTTTATCAGTGGAGAACGTTTTCCGTTTATTTTCTTCGACAATATTTCAAAGAGAAATTCACCAATCCCTGCTTCAGAAGCGACACGCTTTTTTATCATCCAATGTGACGAAATAGCCATTACAGAGAATTCGTAGTTAGTATACATCGCATTGTCTTGATCAAATATTTCATCTAAAAAGTGACGAAACTGCTTGATGTCAGTTGGATTCTCCTGATAGCCCTTTTGAAGGATATCCTGATAATCCTCGATTATTTTTTCAGATGGAATAGCATCCTTTCTATCATCGCTAATTACCCAATTGTGTATATCCTTTACGTTGCAGATTTCTCCGGTACAATTTCGAAAAAGACCATTAGCAATATGAGAGGGCTTTGTTGAATTTGAAGTTGGCTTAAAACCAAGATAATCCGTACATATTGTTTCACTTATGCGTTTTAAGGTATCTGCCATTGTTAATCCTCCGAGAAACCATATTTATCGTCCTGTATATTCATTTTAAAGCAACTGCTTTGGCTACGATCTGCAATAATTATTTCGCCATCGTCGTTTTCTTCGGAAAAGCCCTTGCTGTCAAGCTCCCTCAAAAATCTTGAGGCTGCTTGTTCAAAATGAGATGCCAAAAGATTGATAGGATAACCATTTTCTACAGCAATCAGGGTTCTAATAAAATCAATATCTAATCTAAGAGAGGGGGATGTTGCATTTTTAGGACGTAGAATGAAATGATCGGGCAAATATTCTAAGCCCTTAAGCCAGTCAGCAGGTCTTGGCATTAATAGCTCTAGCTCGCTCGAGTAAACTGCCTTACTCGAAACAGCAACCGGAGCAGATATGCTGATATCATAGCGATGTGTTGTCCAGATATGCAACTTATGTTTGTCATCAAGAGAAGGAAGGAACAGTTTGTTTATTGCTCGTACAAAGCGCTCCTTTGTCTTTTTCTTTTGAGTGTCATAGCTTGTAAATAGGCGTGCGCATTCGTTTATTTCACTGGGCTGAAGTCGTACAAGCTCCAAGCCCTTAACGTTTTCGAAATAATAGCGACGCTTTATCTCCTTAAAGCAAGCGAGCGCTTCCTCTGGACTATCATCAAACTCATTTGAACAAGGCCATTGTGTGGGTGTTTCAATAATCCATCCTAAGCTGATTTCGCCATTCCAAAGCTTTTCGTCTAATTCTGGTAGTGACAAATAAATAGGATCAAATTGCTGTATTGCTTTTAATAGTATATTATCCCCTGTGAAAATCGTAGAATAATATCTTTCATTTTCATAGTCATCAGTTTCACAGGCTGTGAGAAAAAATGAAAAGGCTCCAAGAATATCTCGCACAGCGAAATGCTCACACTCAGTTGCGACCAACTGAAATAACGATAATACCTGATCCTTTATTTCGGGAATACTTAGTGCCTTGAGATTATAGCTAAGGGCTTTGCTAGGATTGCTTTGTGAGCTCAACAACTCAATAAAGCGGTCAAACAGAGTGGATATAATATGATTGTCTGGGTCTAAAAGGTTTCTTTCGTTGAGGTCAATAACTACAATCCTGTTTTTTAAATCAAAGGATGTATCATATGTTATTGCATTCTTTTTAGCAACAATAATCTCGTTGAAAATAATTGTTGAAGTCTCCTTCATTTGCTTACGCAATTGAAGAAAAGGATATTCATTTATTGCTATTATAGCCGGACGTCCTTCATCGTAACACGAAATGATGTTATTAATTAGGTCGTCATATGCACTCTGATTGTTTGCATCTGTTTCGACAAAAGCATTGTGATGCTTAATTACTCCATCAAGAGCCTTGATGATAAAGGTTTTTCCATCGCCGGGATTACCGGTTAGAAAAATAATCTTTCCTTTATCAAGCATCTCAGGAATGATTGATTCAAGCCTTGAGGTTATGTGTATGAGTTGTAGCTCGTCTCTGCTCATATGATCGGCATAGCAATTCTTGCCTCTATTTAGCTTTTTTATAAAACTTACATTCTCCATATTAAGCTCCTTAAATGCTGCCAAGCATAATATCAGATTTTTTAAACTTGTTAAGCCTTGAAACAATATCTACAGATTCAAGACGCATACATAACCATCTGTTATACCAAAAATCAATTAGGTCTTGAGTTTTATTATTTACGTCGACATTATCATTTATGTCAAAGGAATAGTCTGCGGTATTCTCTAAGCCCATTAAAAAATTATCAGTGTTTTTTGCAAGATTAATAGAGTATACAATTCTTGGGGAATAATGCTTTAAAAAGGCTTCTGCTCTAATCCCCAGAGAGCTTAAGCCTCGACTAATCATTCTAAAGCGTGGGCTTGTCCCTTCACCAAACACGTGTCCTATTCGTTTTCCACCATCCTGTATTTCAAGTATTTGCGAAAAAAGATTAGTTGTTTCCTTGGAAAAGTACACAGTTCCATATCCCTCTGTTATTCCCATTTTTCTATATTCAAGTGTGAATTCATTTTCGATTGGAACCTTAATCCTATTATATTGGCTACTGCCAACAGCATATAAGCTAGTAGTTCCTAAATAAACTAAGCTACTATCTCTAATGACACGGCTACCCTTCATTCTAGAAGCAATTTCACTTACTTGCTTACTATATTTATCTGTATAATCCTTTATCACTCGTGGACTACAAGCAAGAATGCTAACAAGCTTTCCTCCTAATAATTCATTATACGGAGGAATTGATCCACAAACTATGATATCCATCATATTTGAGCCTATTTTAGTTTTTCGATTTGCAATTAATGCTGAATTAATCGCTTTTCGTCCAGTTTCGTTAGATAATAAATATTGAAGCTTCTCAGCGTTAGAGTTACCTACGGCACTGTTGAAAACCATTTTTGTTGAAAGCAGCTTTGCTAGCTCTGCGGCTCTTTTTCTGGTAAAAAGATTACTGGTTGCTTCCTGCTCCCAATTAGGGTTTTCTTTTTGATTTCTGTTGTTTAGAGAGAGCTTTGAGTACTTTTCAGAGAGCTGTAATAAACTGTCAATTTGTTCCTGCTTCGGGTGTTTTGTTTGACGTCGATACCCCAAATCCTTAACATATATTTCTGAAATAGCTCGATCAATGTTTGATAATAATAAAGGGTAAATCTTATTTGCGTACTGTTCTCTACGAACCATAAACGCAGAATCGGTTTCTTGCTTGGATTTTATGCTAACAGATACTTTTTTTCCTAAAGTACCAGAAACCGTATTCTCACAACTTGTAGTGTTGGTTTGTATATTCATATTCCGTTTAATAGCATCTACAGTCCAACCTATATCGTCATCTCGGACTGTAAGATTTAAAACAGAGTTTCCCAAGGCGAAAATACCAATTACCGGGTGAAAGGGCTGTAATCTGTCACGCACTAAATAGAATAAATTTCTGCCGGGCATTGTTTTGTACGGAATAGACCAGGTGTATCTAAAATATCTCCAAATATCAGAAAGTTTATAACCTGTGAAAATATCACGTTGATTTGATACCTGTTGAATATACGGATCACAAATTCTTCTGTTGTTATTAATTGCATCTATGAGAAAATTCTTATCTCCAATCAACACCTTAACAGATATATCGTGATTGTTATATGTCTTTTCCGTTTCCATCGTTCTAATAAAGGCTTTTACGCTTTCCTGCTTAAACTGAGCGTTACGTTCAGCACTAAGTCTATATCTGATTTTTGCTTTGTCATCAAGATTATCGTTTTCCATCTTTAGCGTTAATCCAGTTTCCTGGATATCCAAAAGCCACCCCTGCTGAGAAAGATCAATCAATACGCTTAGAGTTGCACAGTATTTTAACGCGTCAAGATCATTATCATAATTATCATATATATAGCTTAATTCTTCTTGAATAATTGCGGCACGCTTGTAATAAAGCGTGTGATCTAATTTTACTAATAAATTACTGAAGCGTTGCTTAAATAGTTCATTCAAGTTGGGTGTGAAAGATTCTATAGCTATGGGTTGCTCGTTATTATGTAACGGGTTCATTTTGCTCATTTCCCCTAAATAATTAAAGTTATTCATAATCATTATAACATATTTTCGACAGAGTACAACATTTAAGTTGACAAAAAGTCGTAAATGAAGGCAGTTCAAATATGAGCAGAAAAAAATATGAATATTATGTCAAATAGACACTTGCTAAACGAGGCAGGTGTTATTTTTTTCAAAAAATTTTGGAAATTGACTTAAAATTCGACCTCTCCCATTGGGTATAGGTGAAGGGGCAAATATTTTTATAAATATTTTTCTCGATAGGGTGTATATTTTGCAGGACTTTTTTGCATTAAGGGTGAGGGGATAATTCTTTATCGAATACATCTTTTTATGAACAAGTGAGGATAAAATTTTAGCTTGGGGTTGCAAAATACCCCTTCCCATTCCAAATAAGTGAAGGGCTTTTGAAAAAGTTTCAAAAAAGACTTCAAAAATGACCTCTCTCATTAGGTATAAGTGAGAGGAAATAATTTTTTCTCAAAATGGGGTAACAAAATCCGCTTCTCAGTGGGTAATAGTGAAGGGATATTAAAAACTGAATATTGTACAAAAACAGATCACTTGATTTATGTAAAACAACAAAGATAAAAAAGTTTCCTGATTAGGGTTCGATTTTGCCTTCTCCCAGTGGTAACAAGTGAAGGGGATAAAACTCAAAACCGAATATTGCACAAAGCCAAGATCACGATTTTGTGCAGGGCGACGAAATTCCGAGTGCAACCTTAAAAAACACGACTTCCCACTCCATACATAATGAAGGGAGTTTCAAAAAAATTGAATTTCGGGTTTACTTTTGACCTTTCCCATTTCCTTATATATGGAGGGCAAAATCAACAATGCATAATCAACAAAACCGAAGAGCCCTTTTGTAAAAGAAGCAGATTTTCAAAAAACTTTTTGAAAAGGCTTATAATTTCCCTGATTTTTTTGCGTATAGGGTGAAGGGATATTTAGAAAGGATGTGATGCCCACCGAAATAAACCTACAACTGAATAGCTGCCAAGCGAAGGATAAACCGCCACGACCTCTACGGAGCGAGCGCAGCCGGAAGGCTGACGGCACAGCATCGAGCAGGATTGCCTGTCAGGAAAGTACGCTTTGGCAGTGTGACACATAACATACAGTTTGATGTCACGCTTTTTAAGGCTCACGAGCCGCTCATAATGCGACCTCTGAGCGACGAAACGCACGAAGGAGAGTAATTATATTACCCATCGCATTTTCAGACTTATTAAGCGTGACAGGAAAGGAGGTCAAATGCTCATTGAAATTAAGGCAGGACAGTTTCGGAAGGTCAGCCGCTTGGTCAGGCGGGAGTGCTGCAACTGTATGGACGGCAACTGTCTGTTGCTCGACGACGGAGAAACGCATACCTGTGTGCAGTTGATTACCAAATACCACATCTTCTGCAACCATTTCAAGGACGCTGTGCTTCCTCTCGACAAGGAACTGTATCGGGTGCTGATCTGCGGCAACGATTACAAGCGTTGTCAAAGCTGTGGCTCACGCTTTTATTCCAAGGCTCGCAACAAACGCTACTGCGACAAGTGCGCCGAACGAATCAAGCGGCAGAAGGCAGCCGAACGAAAGCGCCGTCAGCGTGAGCGGCAGAAGCAGCTCCTATATATAAATAACTAAATAGACAAATAAAAAAATAACTAACCGAAAAAGAAGAAGTTTACCTTAACACACCTACCTATATGGGCGGCGAAAATTTTTCTTTTCGGGAAGTGGAAAGGAGAACCAAATGAACGACAACGCAAAGGTTTTTTCGCTCATTGAGATGAGAGAAATGATGATCGACACTTCGGACTATCAGATGATGGAGGAGGTCGGAGAGTTCACAGGAACGCTTGAAATGAAAGCGCAGGGACACAAGAAATCCATTCGCATTTTTCTCACGCTCGACGACGGAAGGAAAATCATCACACCGATTTTCTGGTGGCAGACTTACCTCGGATTTTACTATATGCCGATCGGTACAAAGCTCCGACTTTTTTATTCGGAAAGTAGTCTGAACAAAATCTATCTCGAGAAGGTGGAAGTCATTGGACAGGAATAATGAAGCTAAGTTGAAAGCGGATTTGATTGTAGCCGAAGCTATGCAAAAGCCTGACCGTGAAGGCTATCCGAAGTTGACCGAGGAGCATCCTTTTTTCGGAAGGCTGAGATATTTTATGGCTGATAAGTCACACTGGCTCGGAACGGCTACAGACCTGCTTAACGCTATGAACGATACTGTCACGCCGCCGAATACTGTTACGAAGTTGCTTAACAAATTTAGTATCGACCTGTATTTCAGTGACGGTATTGATGTACATTTCAGACGGACAAACCGAAAGAGAATCATCGAGCTCTATCGTTATCGGCGCAGTGAAAAACGAGAATAGCGTGACAGATTTGTTGACAGTTCAAGAATGAATGACAAATCTTAGCAAGCAGTGTGTTTGTACTCCCAAACACGCAAGCTTCGGTAACTGTGCACAGTCTTAGCAAGCAGACCATTCATACTCCCAGGGGAGTTGAACGGTAGTTGCCGAAGCTTAGCAAGCATACTGTTTTTACTCCCAACGGAGCAAAAGCAGTGCAGCTTGTTAGGGAGAACCCTAATACCCCAAACAGGAAGGAGAAAGAAATGAGCAACAGAATCAAAAAGCAATTTTGGTTTACACCGGAGGAAGAAACTGAATTCAGAAGAAAGGTTGCATTGACAGGCTTACCGCAGTCAAGCGTCATCCGAATGTTAATCAAAGGCTATGAGCCGAGAGAGCGACCGGATGACAGATTCTTTCAGGCGATAAACTCACTAAACGAAATGATCCACACAGCACAAAAGCTTTTGGAAAGGTCGTACCAACTCGGTGTGGTTGACAAGGATACCGTCGAGCGTGAAATAAAACGCTGGGTGTATTTTATCAGCAATATTGAGAGCGAGTTTTTACGACCAGAGAAAAGTCCGATCAAGTGGAAGTAGAGAAAGGAGAACACTTATTGAAATATCAAACAACAGAGAATGTTCAAAGCATTCCCATAAACGAAATACAGCCGTTCCGTAATCATCCGTTCACCGTGGCTGACAATGAGGATATGGCAAAGATTGTCGAGAGTACCGGCAAGGTCGGAACGATTACGCCTTTGCTCGCCAGACCGTTGCCGGACGGCGGTTATGAACTGATTTCAGGTCACCGCCGCTTGGAAGCCTGCCGCAAGCTCGGGCTTGAAAATATCCCCGTGATTGTCAGAGAAATGACGGATGATGAAGCGGTAATCGCTATGGTTGACGCTAACCTACAGCGTGAGCATATCCTGCCGAGCGAAAAAGCGTTCGCTTATAAGATGAAGCTGGAAGCGATAAGTCATCAGGGTAAAGCCTGTGGACAACTCGTCCACAAGTCAAGAGATACTGTTTCCGAAACCGACAGCGGAAGGCAGGTGCAGCGATACATCCGTTTGACTAAACTCATACCGCAGCTTTTGAAAATGGTTGACGAGGAGCGTATTGCTTTCAGCGTCGGTGTAGAGCTGTCTTATCTCGATGAATATGAGCAGCAGGATTTGCTTGAAGCGATAGAGCTGGAGGACAAAACACCCTCGCTATCACAGGCTATCCAAATGAAAAAGCTTTCGCAATCGGGCAGACTTGACAGCGAAACAATCGGGAAGATTATCTCGGAGGACAAACCCAATCAGCGAGAGAAAATCAGCTTTCAATATGACGAGCTGAGTAAATATTTTCCGAAATGCAGTCCGCAGGAAGTTCAACGGCGAATGATGAAGCTGGCGCAAGCCGACTATCAGCGCCGTGTCCGAAACAGAAACAGGGAAGCGAGGTGAAAGCTATGGCTGAAAAGGTTTATGAAATGTTTACCGAATATAACGACGTGGTAACGGTCGAGGAGGTTATGGAGATGCTCCATCTCGGCAGAGTAACGGTTTACAATTTGCTGAAAACCGATAAAATCCACACACTGAGAGTCGGCAAAAAATATGTCATACCCAAGAAAAGCGTGATAGATTTTCTTGCCGCATAAGATTATTTGATTTGCACATTTGTTAAATGAGAGCCCGTTGTGTTATCCTTTATACACAGCGGGCTTTTCTTCCAAACGAAAGGTGCGAAAAAATGAATATAGAAATGTTTACCGAATACGATGATGTTGTATCTGTAGCAGATGTCGCTAATATGCTTCACATCAGCAAGGTGACTGTCTACGATTTATTGAAATCAGGCAGGATTTTTACGCTGAGGGTTGGCAAGCGGTACATCATTCCGAAGAAAAGCATAATTGATTTTCTGACGGTCAATCCAAGCGGAAAGCGAGGTGAGAGCGTTGGATAAATCAAAAGAGATATTTTCGGAGTACAGCGACATAGTAACCGTTGATGAGGTTATGAAAATGCTGCGCTTAGGCAAGAATACGGTATATAAGCTCTTGAAGGACAACGAGATAATGAATGTCAAGGTCGGAGCAAGATATGTTATTCCGAAACAGAGCGTCATCGAATTTGTATCAACCACAAATCGCAAATCTTAAGAAAGGAAGGCTTACATTGGAAGGAAGCTTAATAATAAAAGGCAATTACTACTATGCCAAATTTCGGGTGAACGGCAAACAGAAAATGATTGCCACGAAGATACCCGTTAAGGGTAACAACAAACGCCGTGCAATTGAGAAGATGAAAGAAATCATTGAGAGCTACAAGGATATCAACCTTGAATGCGACGATGTTCTCTTTACCGACTTTCTCGACAAATGGCTGAAAGGTATCAAGGGAATCATAAAGCCATCTACGTGGGAAACCTACGACAAAACCGTCAGCGGCAAGATTAAGCCGTATTTCGAGCAGAAGAATTACAAATTTAAAGATATGAAGCCAGAAACCTTCACCGAGTATTTTGTGTTCCTCGCTCAACAGGGCAAATCCAACGGCAAAGGCGGTCTAAGCTACAAGACGGTAAAGAATATCCGAGGTGTCCTCTCGTCAGCGTATGAATACGCTCTTGAGAATCGCTACGTTAATGAGAATCCGGTATTAAGGAGCCGTATGCCGTCATTTCCGCACAGCATCAAGAAGGACGTACCCGAGTACAACGCACAGCAAGTCAGGAAGCTCCTGCTTTACGCAAAGGAACACGAGAGCCATATCTACATATTCCTGCTTCTTGCCCTCTATACAGGGCTGAGAAAGGGCGAATTGCTCGCCTTAACATGGGAGGATATAGATTATGATAAAAAGCTCCTGAACGTCAACAAGAGCAGAACAGGCAGCCGCAAGAACGTGACAATGCAAATCACCACGCCCAAGACGAAGAGCAGTAACCGCAAAATCCCGATAAACGATTTTGTGATTGGAGAGCTGAAAGCCGAAAAGCAACGGCAAGAAGAATACTCCAAACTGCTTGGCAACGGCTACGACAAAAGCCACGACTTCATTGTGCGCACCGTTCTCGGAAAGCCGTATGTCAATCTCAGCGCAATCAACCGTGTGGTAAACCGTCTGACAGAGAACGCCGGCTTGCCGCATTGTACGATTCACGGCTTTCGCCATTCTGTGGCGAGTATTCTCGACGACAACGGCGTACCGATTCAGGACATTTCCGTTTTGCTCGGACACGAAAGCGTAAACACCACCGAGAGAATTTATATCAACCGTCGAAAGACCGCAAAGGAGACGACGATAAACGCTCTCGACAGCGCTATAAATTTGAACATCGCATAAAGGTGGTATAATTTTTGGTAGAATTAAAAGAAGAAAGGCTTCGGAAATCGCTTTCCGAAGCCAAAAATTGATGGCAGGGGCAGAAGGACTTGAACCCTCGGCACGCGGTTTTGGAGACCGCTGCTCTACCAACTGAGCTATACCCCTATATCTGTTTAATTTTCAAGACAAGATGTATTATATCAAACTTTGCGTAATTTGTCAAGGAATTTTTGAAAAATAAATCATTTTAATGTTGTTAGACATAAAAACACATATTTAAACAAATATAATAACATTATTACACTTCATAAAGAAAATTTGGTCTTTGCTTAATGTACTGCAATAAAATATATTAAAATTCTTACAGACAACTATATAGGGTTATTAAATTCAAAAACTTGACAGCAACAGCTTTACACGCTTTGGTACAAAAGGACCTCGCCAAGTATAATGATTTTGGCGAGGCTTTTATTAATCAATACTCTTAATTGTTTTTAATACCCATTTAAAATAAACACCGCAATTTACAAAAAGAAACTTATTATCTGTAACATCAATTGCAAGTTCTTCAATAGAATTTGCACGATAACCGTACATACCAAACTCAATGTCTGACAAACCTTCGCCTATCACCAAACGATTAAAGAAATCGTGTGTATCTTTATTTATATTGACAAGTTCTTTAATATAAGCTGCGGCTTTGCGAGTTTTTCCAAGCTTATAATATAAAGTTGACAAAGGCAATAAAAATTGCGTCGATTTTTGGCAGTCATACCTTTCAAACAACTTAACCGCTGATTTTTCATCTTCAAAATATGCGTAAATATGCATTAAAATAAATCTTGCACCTAAATTATCATCATTGTTCAAATCCAAAATTTCCAAGCAAGCATTTTTTGCCATACCGATTTTTCCGCAATCCAATAACAACCGCATACGATTATAGAGCAATCTCATATAGGGTCGGGTTTCTGTTAACAGCCAAAAATCCCCTATATTTTCCTCTGTTAATAAATGTTCCTCAACAAGTTTCTGTTCGGCAGCCTTTTTTATCTTTTCAAACTTGTTAAGCAGCTTTATATGATCATATATTGAATTTTCTGCAATTATCACCTGTGCGTCAATATTATCAGGCTCAATCTTCAAAGCCTTTTTAGCATACTTTATTGCTTCTTGTTCGGTTTCGGCTTGAAAAGCCATATCTAAATAATAATATAAATCTTCTAAATCTTCTAAATCTTCTTCATCTGCCAAATCTTCATAGTCAATATTATTTTGCTTTATAAACTCATCTATTTTTTCTCTCATTTCTTTACCAGAAAGATTTTCTTTTTCTAAGCTGTCGAAAAAATCATTTATTGTGTCACTCATAAAAATCAACTCCTTTTTTATCTTATCATACAATTAAATATTCATCAATACCATTTTAAAATACCGCCCTGCAAAGCTTAATCACTCTGCCAGGCAGTGTAAATTTGTACCTGTATAATCGTTGTAGTAAGTTCTTAACAAGCCGTTTTGCGAAAAAGTTTGCGTTTAAAGTTGTAAAGCCTGCCGACAGCAAGATTTATTTTCAGACATACATTTAAAATTAAAAACTGAATTTCAACAACTGAATACTACCGCTTAAACAATAAAATCAACCGCATATAAAAAAACGGTTGATTTTATTTTTTATTATTGTAAACTAATAGCATAATACATTGAGGAGGTAAAAATTTGAAAGTTGAATTAAAGATAGATAACAATTACAAAACTCCGTTATGCGTCATTTACACCGACCAAATAACCGAAGAGATAAAATCATACATAACTAAGCTTTCCTGTACTACACAAAATACTGTTACAGGTAAAAGCGGAGATGATGTTTCGATTATAAACCAAAATGACATTATTAACATTTATGCAAGTAACGGTGAAGTTTTTGCGGTAACCGATCGAGGAGAATTTACGGTTACACAGCGTTTATACGAACTTGAAAACAGTCTTGACTATAATAAATTTGTAAGGATTTCAAAATCAGAAATTATAAATTTAGAAAAAGTCAGCAGATTTAATCTTAAAATTTCAGGTACTGTTTATGTTCTGTTTAAAAACGGAAAAAGCACATATGTTTCAAGAAGATATGTATCAAAAATTAAAGAAAGATTGGGTGTATAAAATGAGTATTAAAAAACAGTTATTAATTCGTGGATTAATCGGAGCGGCAGTCGGATTTTTTATATGTTATTTTATAACAATAATCACATCCGTTATAATCGGAAACGGAGAATTTTACCCTGTTGTTCCGCAGGCAATTGAATTGTTTGGAACAGAATTAAATGCAGTAATAGCTCAAACAATTATAAGTATGATATACGGCGCAATTTTAGGCGGTACATCGGTCATATGGACAATAGACAGGTGGAGTTTAATAAAGCAAACAATTACTCATTTACTGATTTATTCAACAGCTACATTTCCTGTCGCCTACTTTCTGTATTGGATGCCGCACAATGTAATTTCGATTTTGATTTATTACAGTGTTTTTATTACAATATATTTCTTTATATGGCTTATATCATATACCAAAACAAAAATTACAATAAAAAAAATAAACACCAAGCTATAAGCAAACAACGGCAGCCGGATTAAATTCCGATTGCCGTTGTTTTATTGAATATTAAGTTAAATTATTTAGCTGTATCATTTGTTGATGATGCAAGCTCGCCGCCCTCGATTACAAGCTGATTCTCGTAATCCTTGCCGTATGTGTCAAGGAGTGTTGCCTCGTAATCTTTGTGGAAGAAGTTTTCTTTACCGAGCGCTTTAATTTCATCGTTAATCCAGTTAAGGAGTGTATCGTTGCCCTTCGTTACGGCAGGAGCAATTGTATCTGCCGAACCGAGTTCAGGAATACCTACAACAAAGTCACTGTTCTGGTTTGCGTATGCGATAACCTCTGTATTGTCGTTTGCCCAAGCTGCGCCGCTGCCGTTTTCAAGAGCTGTCTTTGCCTGTGCATATGCGTCATACTTCTGGAGTTTGATGTTCGGATAGTTCTTTGTGAGGTAAGTTTCGGCAGTTGTACCTGAAATTACAATCATACTGTCGCTTTCGTTCCAATTGTCAAGGCTTGTTATTGTTTTGCTCTTCGGAGATACAACACCGAGTGAAACGCTCATATAAGGAAGTGCAAAGTCAACCTCTTCTTTTCTCTCGTCCGTAACTGTAAAGTTTGCAAGAATGAGGTCTACCTTACCTGTCTGGAGGTATTCGATTCTGTTTGCAGCCTCAGTTGAAACAAAGTTTACTTTTACTCCGAGGTCCTCGCCAAGTCGGTTTGCAAAGTAAACATCGTAGCCCTGATACTCGCCGTTTTCGTCAACATAACCGAATGGGTTTTTGTCGGAAAATACGCCGATATTGATTGTACCCGATGATTTGATTTCATCAAGTGTTCTAAAGCCGTTAGCGGTTGAATTGTCGTTTGAACTTGAGCAGCCTGCAAACACCGCTGTAACAATTAACACTGCAAGGATTGCAGAAATGATTTTTGTAATTCTTTTCATAATAATCTCTCCTCTTTCTTAAAGAAAATTTATTTTATTGAGTCAAACTCAAAAATATCAAGGAATTTTTTAGCTCTCTCGGTCTTTGGATTTGTGAAGAACTCTTCGGGTTTACCCTCTTCCACAATGTGACCGCCGTCAAAAAATACTATTCTGTCGGCAACCGCACGGGCAAACTGCATTTCGTGAGTTACAATAAGCATTGTTCTTCCCTGCTTTGCAAGTCCGAGCATTACATCAAGCACTTCCCTTACCATTTCGGGGTCAAGTGCGGCTGTAACCTCGTCAAAAAGCAAAATGTCCGGGTGCATACACAAGGCTCTTACAATTGCAACTCTCTGTTTCTGACCGCCCGAAAGCTGTCGTGGATAGCTGTTGCTCTTTTCGCTTAATCCGACTTTTTCGAGCAGCTCTTCCGCCTCTTTTTTTACTTCCTCTTTATTTCTCTTCTGCACTTTTGTGGGGGCAAGTAAGATATTATCCATAACGGTAAGGTGTGGAAAAAGCTCGTAATTCTGAAACACCATACCGATTTTCTGGCGAATTTCCGCTATATTTTTGCTTTTGCGGTCGATTAACTCGCCCTCAAAAGAAATTGTGCCCTCCTGTATAGGTTCAAGACCGTTTATACATCGTAAAAAGGTACTCTTGCCACAGCCGCTCGGGCCGATAATTACCACAACTTCACCCTGACGGACTGTCATATTAATGCTTTGAAGTACGGTGTTATCATCGTAACGCTTTGTAAGATTTTCTATTTTTAACAGTTCCTGCGACATTTCCTCAACTCCATTTCTTTTCAAGATGTTTTGCAACCATACTTATTGAGAAGCAAACTATAAAGTACATAATGAATACTACAAGGTACACACCGAACGCTGCGTTCGGACTTGTGGCACGGTTTGCCTCAATAATCTGTTGTGCAACCTTTATAACCTCTACAACACCAATCATAAGGATAAGGCTTGTAGTCTTTATCATTCTTGTAACAAGGTTGATTGAAAGCGGCAAAAGTCTGCGTACCGTCTGCGGAATTATTATATATAAATAGGTTTGTGCTTTGCTGAGTCCGAGCGCAAGACTGCTTTCCGACTGGTGTTTCGGAATACTGATAATTGAGCCTCGCACCAAGTCGCCCATCTCTGCCGTACCCCAAAGCGTAAACACTATTACCGAGGCAACCTCGCCCGAAAGGTTAATTCCCATAGTTCTTGTTGCACCGAAGAACACTATAAAAAGCAACACAAGCTGCGGCATTATTCTGATAATTTCAAGATAAATTTTTGTTATAACTTTTATTGCTTTGTTTGGTATAGTCATTACAATGCCAAGCAAAATGCCAAGCGGTATGCTAAGACCGACTGAAATAAGACTGATTTCAAGTGCAGTCCACAAGCCGCCCAAAAGGCGTATAAAGTTTGTTCCCTTAAAAAGAACATCAATCCCCAAATCCGGCATATCTCAGTTTCCTTTCCAGCACACTTCCAAGTATTGAAACAGGCAGTAGTATAATAAGATAGAACACAACAAGCATAAACAGACACTCTGTTGTTTTGTAGTAAAGACCGATTAAGTCCTTTGCAACAAACATAAGGTCCATAAGGCTTACTGCGCTGAATACACTTGTTTCTTTAAGCAAGAATATTACATTTGCCACAAACGGCGGTACACTTGTTGAAAAAGCCTGCGGCAGTATTACATATCTCATAATCTGCGGATGCTTCATACCAAGACTTAAAGCACTTTCGGTTTGAATTTTATCTACAGATTCAAGTCCGCTCCTGAAAGTTTCCGACATATAGCTTCCGCCCAGGAAAGCAAGACCGATATAGCCTGCCATTTCAGAGCTTACCTGCACGCCAACCTTTGGCAGCGCATAGTAAATAAAAAACAACTGAATAAGCAGCGGAGTGTTACGGGATATTTCAATATATACCGTTGCAATCTGCCTTAGCACGGGCACTTTGTAATACTGAACCAATGAACAGAAAAGACCGATTATAATAGAAACGGCGATTCCGATAAGTCCGATTTTTAACGTGAGCAAAGCTGCCTCTTGGTACAAAGGAAGATATTTAAAAATAAATTCCCAATTCATTTTTTCACCTTTTTCCTAATCTCTTAACATTTTATGCACAGAATAATAAAAAGCATTAAAAAAGACCGAAGAACATATGCACTCCGGTCAGTAAAACTTTATCTGGTCAAAACTTTTCGTCGGAGAGCATGGGAAATAAACACATACACATTGTGCACATGCAACAGCAACACATAGAGCTTTTTACATATGAAACAAGCTTTGTCATAAGGTTGCTCTCCTCTCTTGAAGTCCTATAAACCTAATAGGTTTTATATGTTCTGATAATACCATATTAATTGATAAAAGTCAATACATCTGCGCCAATCCGTTAAAAACTCATTGGAAATTCTTGTAATAAATATCTACGCTCAAGAGCCTGTCAAATTTGAATCCTGCGTTTTTAATTCTTCCGCCAAATTCAAATCCGAACTGTTTATGTAAATAAATGCTGTGCTCGTTCTCGCTTGTGATAAGCGAAACCACAGTCAAGAACTGATTATTCTTTTGCGCCTCTTGAAGTGCATACTCAATAAGTTGAGTGCCGATGTGCCTGTTTTGACAATCGTTTTTTACATATACCGAAAGCTCAGCTGTAATGTCGTATGCATCTCTTTTACTGTAGCGGGAAAGTGCAACATAACCGATTACATTGCCGTTTTCCTCATACACAGAGAGCAAATACTTGCCTGTATGCTCATTTAACATATCAACAAAGTATTTGTCATCTTTGGGATTTATGTCATAGGTTGCGGTAGTGTTTAAAACCGCATAATTGTAAATTTCTTTGACAGCCGGCAAATCAAGCACCGTGGCTTTTCTTATCATAATAAATTTTCCTTCTTAAATGCCTGCTCAAGGTCTGCAATAATATCTTCTGCATCTTCAATGCCGACGCTGAATCTGAAAAAGCCGTTGTGGAATTCTTCGGGATAAAGATACTGTCTTTCGTCATTTTCTCCGAGGAAAACGATAAGGCTTTCATCGTGACCGAGAGAAACTGCAGAAGTTATGACATTCAAATGGCTTACAAATCTGTTATATGTATCATGGTCAGCCTTGAGTCCGAACGAAAGCACACCGCCGAAACCGTTTGTCATCTGCTTTTTGGCGATATCGTGGTTCGGGTGGGCTTTAAGTCCCGGATAAGCCACAAAACTTACACCCTTTACAGTCTTTAAATATTTAGCGACTTTGAGTGGATTTTCATTGTGCTGTTTCATTCTAAGCGGTAAAGTAACCGCACCACGCATAATAAGCCAGGCATTGAACGGGCTGATTGTTGCACCGAGGTTAATCTGCGACTGTGCTCTGATGATGTCGAGGTATTCTTTTTTACCGATAATAGCACCGCCCATTGCGTCGCCGTGACCGTTGATATATTTTGTAAGGCTTTCAATCGAAAAGTCTGCGCCAAGCTCAACGGGTCTTTGGTTGTACGGAGAAGCAAATGTATTGTCAACAGATAACAGCGCATTGTTTTCGTGCGCAATGTCTGCAATCGCCTTGATGTCCGAAATTGTAAGTGTGGGGTTGCCCGGAGTTTCTATATGAATAAGTTTTGTGTTCGGGCGGATTGCCTTTCTTACATTTTCAGGGTCGGAGGTATCAACAATTGTTGTTTCCACACCGAATTTATTGTTTAAAAGCTCGTTTAAAAGTCTGTAAACCGCAATATAAGTAACGCTTGAGAAAATTACATGGTCACCGCTTTTGAGTAAAGCAAAGAACAGTCCCGACAAAGCGGCAACACCGCTTGCAAGCACCACGCAATCTTCGCCGCCCTCAAGAGAGGCAACTTTTTCCTGAAGATACTGCTGGTTTGAGCCTCCGTTTCTTGTATAAAGGTTTTTACCTGCACTGCTCCAGTTAAGGTCACTTGGGTCATAGGGCAATTCATAGCTGTTTGCCATAGTTATAGGCCTCTTAATTGCTCCTGTTTCGCCGTCAACACCGTTGCCTGTATGCACGGCTCTTGTCTGAAAGCCTAAATCTTTTACATTCTTTTCGCTCATATTATCACCCTTCTGATTTTAAATTTCCGCATTGTGTGCGGATATATAATAATATTACTTTAAAAAGCGGGAATTTTCCTAAAACTTAGTATTCCTACCGATAAAGTAGGTTTATTGTAACACCACCGTTTCCGTTTGTCAATAGGTTTTAAAAATCTTTTTGAAAATAATGTAAATCGGATTTGTTTTTTGTGTTTTTGGAATATTTAAAACTATGGTTTAACAAATTGTTTCGACAAGCAATTATAAAAGCTTGGTCAACCTTTAAAAAGGCAAAACAAAAAGGGCGGAAAACCGCCCTTAAATTCTGAAAGAGTATAAATTATTTAACTTATTCAGCAAAACCTGACTCAACGAGAGCAACAAGACCGTCAACAGCCTCTGTTTCGTCTGAACCGTCAGCAATAACCTTGATGGTTGTACCGCCGATAATACCAAGTGACAATACGCCGAGAAGGCTCTTTGCATTAACTCGTCTTTCTTCCTTTTCTACCCATACAGTTGACTTGTATTCGTTAGCCTTCTGAATGAAAAATGTAGCTGGGCGAGCATGTAAGCCTGCCTTGTTCTGTACTAATACTTCCTTAACATACATTTTAAAATCCCTCTCTTGCCATATAATTTAACCCGTTTTGTAATCCGACTGCATTTTGCAATCTTTTAATAAATATTATAGTATTTTTTCAAAAAAAGGTCAATAAGTTAATTAATTTTTGGTTTAATACTCACTTACAACCAAAAATTTCGGTCTGTTGTTGTGCAACTTTACTAAAACTAAAATTAAATTATATTAAGTATTGCTAAATATTATTTTGCAACACTAAATTATTGTTAATTCTTATTGCTGTTCTTTTATCTTTTCAAGCAAGTCCGGGCGCTTTGCACGGGTTACCTCAAGACTTTTTTCTTTCTGCCACTTTGCTATGTTTGCATGATGACCGCTCAAAAGCACTTCGGGCACTTCTTTGCCCCTCCATACCGACGGTTTTGTGTATTGAGGATACTCAAGCAAACCGTTAAAATGGCTTTCTTCGGTAAAACATTCATTATTTGAAAGTACACCCGGCACCATTCTTGAAAGTGCGTCCGTGAATACCATTGCAGGAAGTTCGCCACCTGTAAGCACATAGTCGCCGATTGAAATTTCCTCGTCTATAAATTCATCAAGCAAACGCTGGTCGACACCCTCGTAATGACCGCACAATATGCAGACATTCTCAATCTCGGCTATTTCCTTAAGTCTTTGCTGCGTAAGAGTTTTTCCCTGCGGCGACATATAGACAAAATGCGGTCTTTTGCCGATTTTATCGCATATATCCTCAAAGCAAAGCGCTATAGGCTCGGCTTTCATCAACATTCCCATTCCGCCGCCGTACGGGGTATCGTCAACTCGTCTGTGCTTGTCAAAAGCATAGTCACGCAGTTGATGACAATGTATTTCAAGCGCACCGCTTTTTTGTGCTCTGCCGATTATACTGTCACCCAAAACAGGAGTAAACATCTCGGGGAATAAGGTTATTATATCAATCCTCATCGTCAAATATTCCTTTCATCGGGCGAATAAGAACATATCCGTCATCAACATTGGTTTCTGTAATAACCTCGTCAATAACGGGTGCAAGATATTTTTTGCCGTTGTCATCTGTTATCTCATAAACATCATTAGCACCTGTGCGCAAAACATCTGTAATTTTGCCGTAAACAGTTGCATTGTCGGCGTCTTTTACCTCAAGGCCGAGCAAATCCTGAACAAAGTTTACACCCTCGTCAAGGACGATCTCCTCTCGGTCAATATAAATTGTCTTGCCTCTCATTTTATCCGCCTGCTCAATTGTATCTATTCCGTCAACCTTGCAAAGCACAATATTTTTGTGAGGGCGTGACTTAACTTTTATGCTCTCTCTGCCCTGCTCGTCAAGATAAAGTTTTTTAAAGCAACACAAAAATTCGGGACTGTCGCACCACGGGTCAATTCTTAATTCGCCCTTTATGCCGTGAGTGCCTACAATTTTTCCGCTGTCAAGAAATCTTTTTTTCATATATACACCATCCGTAATTTTTTCTTTCATTTGACTACATATTTTAACATAATTTTCGGCTGTGAGCAACTATTATATATGACTGTGCATACTGATAAATATTTCGCTTATAAGGTCGGCGATATATTCTTCGCTCTCTGCCATTCCGCCTCTTACCCACTTTTTTAAAATACTTGACGCACCGCTTTCGAGAAATGTAAACATATACTCAAGTTTGGTCTGCGGAATATCCTTTTTACCAAATGCCGCACAATACTCTTTTTTTAGCTCCGCATACATTTCGTCAAGTAATTTAGTCTGGATATTGTTATTGAAAACCACTCTGTAAAAATCCGAATACTTCTTTACAAAGCGCACAATCCAAAGGAAATTCACCTTGCCGTTCTGCGTAAATTTAAAATTGTAATCCTTTAATTCTTCAACATAGCTGATTTCTATTTGAGAAATCATATCGTAAACATCGGCGAAATGGTGATAAAAGGTAACTCTGTTCACTCCCGCCTGCTTACAGAGAGAGGTTACTGTAATTTTGCTCAAAGGCATTTGCTCAAGCATATCAAAAAGTGTCTGCTTGAGTGCCTTTGTGGTATTTTTTACTCTTTTATCCATAAAATTTCACCTTAAATTTTTTTGAAAAAATAAACAAATTTTAATAATTTGTAAAATAATTTACATAAAAATTAAAATTAACTCTTGTATATTTGTGTAGAATATATTATACTATAAACATATAATTAAATCAAGGGAAACACTGTAAAAGCATACTGCGGATTTATTTTTTTGTAAAAACGAGCAATATGCGCCCTTTTCCCAAATTTCTTAAAGAAAAGAGGATATATAAATGGCTTTTAGTTTAAATGACAAAAGAACTCCGCTTGAACAGTTTTTGCAGGGCGAATCTGTTACAGCTTATGAATTTATGGGCTCTCATTTTGTAAACTGGGGCGACAGAGACGGCGTTGTGTTCAGAGTATGGGCACCAAACGCACTTTCCGTATCCGTTGTAGGTGACTTCAACGATTGGAACCCCGATGCAAACTATATGTATAAAATCGACAATTCAGGCGTATGGGAATTGTTTATTGAGGGTGTATGGGAATATGCTTGCTATAAATACTGCGTAGAAACTCCGTCAATGCAAAAGGTAATGAAAACCGACCCATATGCATTCCATTGCCAGACAAGACCTGATAACGCATCTCGTGTATATGAAATTCACGGTTATGAATGGAACGACAGCGAGTGGTTTGAGCACAAGAAAGCTCACCCGCACAAGAACGCGCCTATCAATGTATATGAAATGCACGCAGGTTCTTGGAGAAAATACGAGGACGGCAATGTATTCAGCTATAGAAAGCTCGCCGAGGAGCTTATTCCTTATGTAAAAGAAATGGGCTACACTCACATTGAGTTTATGCCTCTTACAGAATATCCGTTTGACGGCAGCTGGGGCTATCAGGTAACAGGTTACTTTGCGGCAACTTCCCGTTACGGTACTCCTAAAGACCTTATGTATTTTGTTGACAAATGTCATCAGGAAGGTATCGGCGTTATTCTTGACTGGGTACCTGCTCACTTCCCCAAGGACGAGCACGGTCTTGGCAGATTTGACGGTACAGGCTGTTATGAATACGAGGATTGGAGAATCGGCGAACACAAGGAATGGGGTACATATATCTTTAACTATGCCCGTTACGAAGTAGCAAGTTTCTTGCTTTCATCCGCAATGTTCTGGCTTGACCAATATCATATTGACGGCATCAGAGTTGACGCCGTTGCATCTATGCTCTACCTCGACTACAACCGTAAAGACGGCGAATGGCTTGCAAATATCTACGGCGGCAGAGAAAATCTTGTTGCTGTTGATTTCTTACAGAAGCTTAACACTGTTGTGCATATGTTCCACCCGGAAGCTATGATGATTGCCGAAGAGAGCACAGCATGGCCGAATGTTACCGGTTTCCCGCCAAAGGATATGGGACTTGGATTTGACTACAAGTGGAATATGGGTTGGATGAATGATATGCTCTCATACATCAGCCTTGACCCGCTTTACAGAAATTATCACCACGATACTCTTACATTCAGTATGGTTTACGCATTCAGCGAAAGCTTTATGCTCCCTATCTCTCATGATGAAGTTGTTTACGGCAAAGGCTCGCTTATCAACAAAATGCCGGGTCTGTATGACAACAAGTTTGCGGGCGTAAGAGGATTCCTTGCTTATATGCTTGCTCATCCCGGTAAAAAACTTATGTTTATGGGCAGTGAGCTCGGACAGTTTGACGAGTGGAATTCTACCGAACAGCTCCAGTGGAACTTGCTCGGCTACGAAAAGCACCGTCAGCTTAATCACTTCTTTGCTACAGCAAACAAATTCTATTGCGATACACCTGCAATGCACGAAAACGACTACGACTGGAACGGTTTTCAGTGGATTGCTCTCGACGATTACAAGCATAGCATTATTTCTTTCAGAAGAATTGCTTATGACGGAAGCGAAGTTATTGTTGTATGTAACTTCCAGCCAATGCTCCGTGAGAACTACAAAATCGGTGTTCCGAAGTTTGGTATCTATAAAGAAGTTCTCAACTCCGAGGCAGAGGAATTCGGCGGCTGCGGTATCGTAAACGAGGGCGAATTAAAGGCACAGGATGCAACCGATCACGATCTTCCGTACTCAATCAACATTACGCTTGCACCGCTTTCCGTAATCTACATTGAGCTTGACAAGGAACTTCCTGCACCCGAAAAACCAAAAAAGGAAAAGACTACAAACCGCAAGGCTGCCGCTCTTAAGAAAGCAAAGGCTGAAAAAGCCGCAAAAGCTGAAAGCAAGGCAGAAGAAAAAGTCGATGAAAAGCCTGTAGTTGAAGAAAAGGAAGAAACTAAGGAAACTAAAGCTTAAGAAAAAATTGAAACAGTTGAAGAATAACAACTGTTTAGGTAAATTTTTCAGTTTTTAAATTAATTTTATATTAAGGTCATTTTTGTCCGACCTCTTTATAATCTGAAATGCAGACAGGGATCTTCCCTATCTGCATTTCTTTTTGGGCTCTTTATCAAAAGTTAGGATGAATTATGGTTTGGTGGAGTGTCGGTCGGGCATTGAAATTTAGCTAACGCTAAATTATCCTCCCAAAAGCAAAAAAGTTTACTCAATTTTTCAAAGGTCGACTAAACTTTTATAAAGTATTCCGTTAAAATATAAAAATCAAAGATATTTTTTTGCAATGCATTTTTTCTGTAGTACACTGTTTTTCCTTGTATTTCTGTGTATCACGATATAAAAACAACCGCATTAAAAAGCTGATAAACAGTTTTCTAATGCGGTTTTTGCTTGGTGCGCCAACAGGGACTCGAACCCCGGACCGACCGGTTATGAGCCGGTAGCTCTAACCAACTGAGCTATTGGCGCATATTTATTTTACGCAAGTGATATTATATCATATTATATCTGTATTGTCAATCTTTTCATTTAATTTTATAAGAATTTTTGTTTCTGTATTATTCAAAAAGTATATAAAAGCACTGCTTTTTACAACAAATTTATTGAAATTCCTACATATTCGTGGTACAATATATATGACAGTATTATTTTTACTTATAATTCTTATAATTTTATATTCCTCGTTCGGGAATTTTATTAATTCAATTGGAGGTAATGGCTATGGCAGTTATTAAAGCATTCAAAGGTATGAGATACAACACCGCAAAGGCAGGCGAAATTTCCTCTCTTTGCTGTCCTCCGTACGACATAATCAGCGAGCAAGAAAGACTTGCTTTTATTAAAGAAAACGAATACAACATTATTCGTCTTGAATTGCCAAAAGAGGGTGAAAATCCTTACGCTTGCGCAAGCGATATTTTAAAAATGTGGCAGGATAAAGGCATTTTGAAAATTGAAGATAAGCCTGCTATCTATATTTACGAGGAAGAATTTTCCGTTGGAAACACACGCAAAAGCATAAAGGGCATTATTGCGAGAGTTCAGCTTGAAGAATTTTCAAAGGGCATTATCTTACCGCACGAATTTACCCTTTCAAAGGCTAAAGAAGACCGTTTAAATCTTATGAAAGCAACAAACTGCAATTTCAGTCAGATTTACGCTCTCTATATGGACGAAAAACATACAACTCTTGCTACCATTGATGAGCATTCAAAGGCAAAAGCCGACCTTGAATTTACAGACGAAACAGGTGTTACACATCGCCTTTGGATTGAAACCGACGAAGAAATCATTGCGAAGCTTGTTGCCGATTTTGCAGACAGAAAACTATATATTGCCGACGGTCACCACAGATACGAAACCGCTCTCAATTACAGAAATTATTGCAGAGAAAACGGCATTTCAAAGCCGGGCGATCCGCAGGACTTCCAGATGATTTACCTCGTAGATATGGAGCATCCGGGACTTGTGGTATTCCCTACCCACCGCCTTGTGAGAGATTTACCGAACTTTGACAAAGAGGCGGTACTCGAAAAGTGCTCCGAATTCTTCTACATAGACGAAAAAGAAGGCACGGACACCATGGAGGAAGATTTGAAAAAACTCTATGACGAGGGCAAAAAAGCATTCGGTTTCTATTGCGGCAAGGGCGAATGGTTCTTGCTGACACTCAAAAATATCGACATTATGAGCCAAATGCTCCCCAATGTAAGCAAGGCGTCACAGTCGCTTGATGTTTCTGTTCTCCATACACTTATTCTTGAAAAAATCTTTGGAATTGACAAGGAAAATATGGCAAAACAGATTAACCTTACATACACAAAATTCTTTACAGAGGCAATTGACGGAGTTGACAAAGGCGAGTTCCAATGCTCATTTGTACTCAACCCTACAAGAGTTACCGAAATTCGTGATGTTGCCGCCGCAGGAGAAAAAATGCCGCAGAAATCCACATATTTCTATCCAAAAATGATTACAGGTATGGTAATGAACAATCTTGGAGTTGATTAATATGAAAGACTATGAAATCCGCAGAAAAGACAGAGCAGTTGACGAAAATGACGCCTTAGAAATTCTGAAATCAGGCAGCTTCGGTGTGCTTTCTACCATCGGCGCAGACGGCTATCCGTACGGTGTACCCGTAAACTACGCTTACGATGACGGCAAAATCTACTTTCACTGTGCCAAAAATGTCGGTCACAAACAGGATAACCTAAGATTTTCGGGCAAAGTTTCGTTTACTGTCGTTACAAAATCAGATGTTATTTCCGAAAAATTCACAACAGGTTATGAAAGTGCCATTGCCTTTGGTTATGCGTCAAAAACGGTTACCGAAAAAGAAAAAGCACTGCGGCTTCTGGTGCAAAAATACTCTCCCGAATTTACGGAAGACGGTGAAAACCATATAAAAGGCGCATTTGAACGCACAGATGTTTTTGTGATAGAAATTGAAAAACTTACCGCAAAAGCTAATAAAAAAACGGTTTAATAAAATTTAGGTCAAGCCTTTTTAAAGGATCGG
>NZ_JBBNJY010000018.1:0-44971 GCF_040093295.1 Ruminococcoides bili | reverse complement strand
CGATCTATCGGAAGATTTTTATGGGCGCTGCCCAAACCCGCAATTTTGAAAAAATTGAGTAAACTTTTTTGATCTTTTGCTGATAATTTAGCGTTAGCTAAATTTCAATGCTCGACAGACATTTCGTTAAACCATAATTTATTATTGTTACCCCAACATTTATTATAGAGCCTTTTTGTTTGTTATTATTTACATATTTTCATCATAAACCGCTCTGCAGCCGCCGATAAATTTCGGTCTGGTTCTTGCGGCAAGTAAAATAGCGTTGCCAATGTGATCAAGGCTCAGTCTTACGGGAACAGCTACTTTTTTAAGGTGCATACCTATTAATGTACCGCCAATGTCAAGTCCTGCGTCAGCCTTGATTTCTTCAAGAGCAACAGGATTTTTAAATGTTTTATATGCTGTTGTGGCAAAAGAACCGCCTGCCTTTGGTTGCGGAACAACATTTACAATTTCCGCATATGGAACGGCATCACGCTCTACAATGATTGCACGGTTCAGATGTTCGCAGCATTGAGCGGCAAGATAGATTTTCTTTTCGGTAAGCACTTCATAAATACCCTTGAAAACCTGCTCGGCAACCTCAAGATTAGAGTTTTTGCCGATAGTTCCTCCGGCAACTTCACTTGAAGAACAGCCGACTACAACTATACTGCCTTCCTTAAGTTTGGCAACATTACAAAGCTCTTCGCAAGCCTGTTTTGCTTGAGAATAAATATCAACTGACATATATATCAACTCCTAAATTATCATCTATACTTATTATAGCATTATTTTTATAAAGTACAAGTCTATTAGCTTTTTAAGATAAAAATAATAGAATTTATATAACAATCTTGATTTTTTAGTAAATATGTTATATAATAAAGCTACAAAAATTTTTTAGCAAAGGATGAAAAATATATGAATAGATTTGTATTAAACGAAACTTCTTATCACGGCGCAGGTGCAATCAATTCTATCCCTGAAGAAATTAAGGGAAGAGGTTTTAAGAAGGTGCTTGTAGCGTCTGACCCCGACCTTGTAAAATTCGGAGTTACAAAAAAAGTTACGGATGTGCTTGAAAATGCGGGCATTGAATATACTTTATATTCAGACATCAAACCTAATCCTACCATACAGAATGTTCAGCACGGTGTTGAAGTATTTAAAGAGAGCGGAGCAGATTGTATTGTTGCAATCGGCGGCGGTTCTTCAATGGATACGGCAAAGGCAGTCGGCATAATTATTAATAATCCCGAATTTGCGGATGTTCGCTCGCTTGAGGGTGTTGCACCCACAAAGAACAAAGCAGTGCCGATTATCGCAGTTCCGACAACGGCAGGTACAGCCGCTGAAGTTACAATTAACTATGTAATTACAGATGTTGAAAAGAACAGAAAAATGGTATGCGTAGATGTTCACGATATTCCTGTAGTTGCAGTAGTTGACCCTGATATGATGTCAACTATGCCAAAAGGTCTTACCGCCGCAACAGGTATGGACGCACTTACGCACGCAATTGAGGGCTACATAACAAAGGGTGCATGGGCACTTTCCGATATGTTCCATTTAAAGGCAATTGAAATTATTTCAAAGTCTTTGCGTGGCGCAGTAGATAACACACCGGAGGGCAGAGAGGGAATGGCTCTCGGTCAGTATGTAGCAGGTATGGGATTCTCAAATGTCGGACTTGGTATAGTTCACTCAATGGCTCATCCGCTCGGCGCTTTGTACGACACACCGCACGGTGTTGCAAATGCCATTATTCTTCCGACAGTTATGGAGTATAACGCTCCTGCCACAGGTGATAAGTACAAATACATTGCCGCCGCAATGGGTGTAGATGGTACAGAGAATATGACTGTTGACGAATACCGCAAGGCAGCAGTTGACGCAGTTAAAAAACTTTCTCAAGATGTAGGTATTCCTGCGGATTTAAAAGAAATTGTTAAGCCTGAAGATGTACCGTTCCTTGCACAGTCGGCATATGATGACGCTTGCCGTCCCGGCAACCCAAGAGATACCAGCGTAGAAGAAATTGCCGAACTTTATAAGAGTCTTATGTAATTATAATTCGGTAACAGAATATTTATATAACATTGAAAGCCTGCGATTTTCGCAGGCTTTTTGTATAACAAAAAATGCAGTCAAAAACCGACTGCATTTTTTTCGTATTATTTAGATTTTCTTTTGAAGATTTTGCCGTAAAGTTTGGTATCTTTAAAGCCTTTCGGTTGTTTGTCGGGGATTTCTTTTAAGCTGTTTACTACTTTCTTTATGCCTGTATATTCGCTTTCAAGAATTGTGCAGAGCGCATATGAGGCATAGGGGAGGAGAAGAACAATGTATGTCAGTATATACTGCGATTTTCCTTCGAAAAGCAAGTGATAGCCGAATCCTCCGAGCAATACAAGCGGCAGCAATACCGTAGAAATGTTTGTCTTTTTATACAGGAACATAAAGTAAATGCCGAGTGTAAAGAGTATAAACACTACCATCATATAGAAGTTAAAGTACAATTCAAGGAACTGTCCTGTACTGCCGTCATAAACAGCCTTGCCAAGACCCTCCTGTACATCAACATCGTGTCCTTTAACCTTGCTTACCCAAATGCTTTCGTATGACGGTTCATTCCACTGACTTAATATTTTGTTGCCAAAGAAATTAATTGCATATTCGGAATCGTTTTTCATTTTATTAAGACGGCTGTTAATATCTGACCATGCTTGCGATTCTGCGGCATCAATATCACAATTGTTGCTTGTATAAAGACTTAGTGCGATATTGTTGTACCAACCGGGAGCCATATAGGATTCGTTAAGTCCCATATCAAGATAAAGTACCTGTGAAACACCGCCCTTAAGTTCGGTGTTTGCTCTTGATGCGTAGCTTTTGATTACAAGATTACTTGTACCGACAACGGCAATACAGAGAGCAAGTGCAAATGCGATACTCTGCCATTTTTTAGCCTTTACGGTGTGAATGATAAGCATAATTACAAAGGCAACAAGGTAAATTAAGTTGTTGTACTTTGCAAGTGCCGATACAACGAGCAGAACTCCGCAAGGGATAAGCACAAGATATTTATCGGTTTGGAAATATTTGATTAGGAAGTGTGACGCCCATATTGCACAGCACATACCGATTATGTTGCCGTATACGAATGTGCAGAAAAGTACAGGCTGAATACAACCGGCAAGTGCAAGAATTACTATAAATTCAATTTTGTTTCTGCCGAAAATCTGCTTTGTGATTTTTGCAATGCCAAGATATGCCGCCGCAACGCAAAGTACATTTATAACTTGTAGAGGCATTGTGCTGTCTGTACCGAAAATTCTGTAAACGATTTCGCTTATAAGCACAAAGCCGAGTTGGAACGGATAACAATTGTAGTATGAAAATCCGCTGTAGAAATCCTTGTTATAAAAATCGGAACCGTTATGTAAAAATGCATAATTGCCTTGTGCCGCTTGAGAGGCGGTTTCGTAAATATTGTAACTGTCTGCCGCAGGAATTGATTGTACAGAGAATATCCATACAAGTCCGATGATTGCAGAAAAAGCAAACAAGCCTGCCTCCATAAATTTCATATTTACTTTGGCGAAAAATGCGGTATGCTTATTAATCTTAAAAAGCAAAGCTGTAAATATCACAAGGCAGAATATATTTATTACAAATAAATCGTCTTGAAACAAAATAACTTCGGAGCTGTAGTTTGCAGGGTCAATAACGCAGGTCTGAAATATACTCATTATTGCAATGTAGCCAAAAACTAAAAACAGCAGTCCGCATATTATATTCACCGCTATGCTTTCTGTAAGGCAATGCTTTGCAACAGCAGTTTTAACCGTGGTTTGAGCCTTTTGCTTAGGCTCTTTGTTTTTTTCTTGATTAGTTGGGTTATTGCTCATTTTTGCACCTTCCTGTTAAAATTCTTTTTTTACAGAGCGCATAAAGAGCTTTCCGAGTGCGTCTTTAGGGTCTACATTGTCAAACAAAACGCTGTAAACGCTTTCGACAATCGGAAGCTCAACATTATTTTCTTTGCCGAGTTTGCACAATGCTTTTGATGTCATAACACCCTCGGCAAGTTTTTCAAATTTAATACCCTTTACATAATTTTCACCGTAACTGCGGTTATGACTCCATTTTGAGAATAAAGTTGCCTCATAGTCGCCAAGATGACAAAGTCCGTAGGCGCTCATTTCATTGCCGCCGAGAGCTTTTATAAGTCTTGCAATCTCTCGTGTGCCTCTTGCCATAAGCGCACCTTTTAATGACGCATAGCCAAAGCCGTCAAGCATACCTGCGGCAATGCCGATAACATTTTTAGCGGCCGCACCGATTTCGCTTCCGATAAGGTCTGTGCCGACATAAAATCTTATGAGTGAGCTTGAAAAACTGTTTACAAGCTTTTCTTTTATTTCGTGATTTTTGCTGTCGATTACCATACAGTTTGGAATACCCTTTACATAATCCTGCGGATGTCCCGGGCCTACCCATACGGCAATAGGTGTTTTTTCTTCGTCAACAAAGTCGCCGACAACTTGGCTGAGTCTTTGACCCGTTGCTGCCTCAACACCTTTCATACAAAGCACAATGGTTTTGCCGTCAAGATTGTTTTGAGCGATGCTCTGCATATATGAACGCAAATGTTGAGATGAAATAGAAATAACAATTACTTCTGCGTGATTGACCGCCTTTGCAAGGTCAGAAGTAACCTCTATTGATTCGGGAAAAGTAAGGTAGTCGTTTTTATGTGTTGTACTTAACTGTATAAATTCGGGAGCGTCGGCAAGTCCGCAGGAAATTACATTGTTGCCTATCTTATCAAGATACCAGGCAATGCAGCTGCCCCAGCGACCGCAACCCAAAACAGAAATATTCATTTATAATCACCTGAAATTTATTTTTTTAATAATATAAACGCAGCCCGCAAAAGGCCTTATCGGCACAAATGCAGGCAAAGTCTGCTTTTAATATGTAATAATATTAAATAAAAAAAACAAAATAACCCCGCCTGACCGTATGATTTTTATAATAACCTGCCTACGAGAAAGCAGGTGGGTGCTCTCCTTTAAACATTAGGCTTCCTTCTTCCGCCAAAGCGGGAGGTCTGCACACCGATTAAAGAGCCGGGCTCCCGATTTAAGAGTTGTAGGGTTATTTTAAAATCATTCACGCATCAGGCAGGGAATTTGTCAAATTGCCATTACTGATATTATATGACAGAAAGAGAAAAATTACTCTTCTTCGTCTTCCTCGTCATCATTGTAATAGTTTTCTTCAAAAATAGCAGCAATTCTGTCGAGCTTTTCATCGTCTTCGATTTCGGCAAGCTCTTCTTCACCGTCTTTTTCAAATACTTCCATAATATAGTATTCGCCGGGATCGTTTACAGCGTCTGCCGGGTTCTCATAGTAAGGGAAGAGTACATAGAACTTACCTTCTTCATTTTCAATAATATCAAGAATTTCAAATTCTATTTCTTCGCCCTCATCACTGATTAAAGTAATAAGATCTACATTAAATTCGTTATCCATAAAAATATATCCTTTCGTTTGCACTTAGCAAATAAAAACAGCATTTATATTATAAAACCAAATTAAAAAGAATTATAAAAAATAATTACCCATTGCTGTTTTAATTGTTCAAGATTATTTTACAATTTTTTAAGCGATTAGTCAAGCATTATTCGTATTTAATTAAAATATATATTTTTTTTACATAAATATTGATAAAAGTATTGATAAATTACAATTAGTATGATATATTATAGATATATTATACAATAACTTCCTTTCAATGTGCTTGAGTACTCCATAAAATTACCTAAAAACCAGCGACTTCTCAGTCGCCGATTTTTACTGTATGTAAAAAGTGTTCAGTTAAAATCAAACTTATTTGTATTATCATAGCTATAATTACGCTTGAAAAAACTTTTCAAAAGATATATAATGCTAAATAATGCTGTCTTTAAACAGATTATTGTGTTTATATAAGCGATATTTTAATTTTACGGCAAAATTACTCTAATGAAGGGTGGAACTATGAGAGCTTTTGAAAAATTACCTCCTAAGTTTCAAAATGATGAGGTAAAGCATTATTACGATATTATTGCCAAAAAGTCTTTTTCTCTTGTATTAAAAAGGATTACGGATATTATCTTCTCCCTTATTATTCTGGTTATTCTTATAATACCGATTGCGGTTATTGCCGTAATAGTTAAAGCAACCTCGAAAGGCCCCGTCTTTTACAGGCAGGAGAGAGTTACTTCTTATGGCAGGGTATTTAAGATTTTTAAATTTCGTACTATGGTGCAAAATGCCGACCGTATCGGCACACTTGTAACAACAAGCGGAGATGCCAGAGTAACTAAGGTGGGCAGAATCTTAAGAAAATATCGTCTTGACGAACTCCCGCAGATTTTTAATGTACTTGCAGGCTCAATGACCTTTGTCGGTACTCGTCCGGAAGTACAGAAGTATGTGGATATGTACAAAGACGAATACAATGCAACCTTGCTTATGCCTGCGGGAATAACCTCGCTTGCTTCTATTATGTATAAAGACGAGGAAAAACTTTTACAAAATGTCGAAGATGCGGATAAGGTTTATGTTGAAACTATTTTACCCGAAAAAATGAAGTATAATCTTATGTATCTTGAAAATTTCGGCTTTTTGTCCGACATAAAACTTATGTTTAAAACAGTTAAAGAGGTACTTAGGTAACAGGGGGTGTATAATGAAAGAGCTAAAGAAAAAAATAAAGAGCTTTTCTTGTTACAGAAAGGTTTATATTTTTACTCTGTTTTTTTGTAATGTATCATTTTTACAAATTCCTGCGTATATTCTTGTAGCATTTTTGTTTTGCTGGGGCATATGGCTTACCTATTATAAGCAAAAAACAAACAATACATTTTTTAAACTGCGCTTTGGCTTGTGGGTGTGGGGATTCCTTGCGGTTTCTCTTTTAACCATGCTGTTAAACTTTACTTATACTATTTTTTACAGTGCGTTAATGTTTTTACATATACTGATATGCTTTTTTATATTTTACGGTATGCACACAGAACCTGATTTTGATTTCAAAAACGAGCTTTATACCGTGGCAAGAGGTATTGTGTATATTACTACAATTGCAAACTTCATCGGTATTTTCTGCCTTATGTTTAACATAAGGTTTGAATGGTACTGGATTAAGTTTACAATATACGAAAACAGATTTACGGGTATTTACATAAATCCTAATTTGCTTGGCTTTGTTTCCTGCGTAGCAATTTTTTGCTGTCATATTCTGTGTAAACCTGATTTTCAAAATGCGGTTAATCAAAGGAAAGTCAGCAAAATATGGATAGTTGCCTGTGTGTGTACAAGCTTGTTTTCGCTTTTGCTTTGCGATTCAAATGCGTCTATGGTACTTATTCTTGCATATATGATAGTTTATATTGTATATCAGTTTTTTGCTACAAAAGACGGACTTTCTCCCGCAAAAGTCACGATGAGAATAGTGGCGCTTGTACTTGTAGGAACTTTTCTTGTGGGTTCTTCACTTATGTTCAGGGAAATCTGTCAGCAGGGGTTTGCTGTTGTTACGGCAAAGACTTATTCTTTACTTGATGAAATTACAGAAAGAGAGCAGTCGGATACCGATGAACAGCCAAAGCAAAATGATTCCGACAATAATAAAACCGTTGCGCCGTCCGACAAAGGGCCGATAACATTTGAACACGAAAATTCCAATATTGACAGCGGTCGTTTTAAGCTGTATAGAGAATCTTTAGATTTGTTCAAAATATCGCCTGTCTTTGGAATAAGTAACGGAAACATCGTGTTCTACAGTCAGAAATATGCAAACGGTACTTTAAAATATACTTACCATAACAATGATTTGCACAACGGATTTTTAACTATACTTGTATCTACAGGTGTGCTCGGATTTGTTATTTTCGGTATATTCGGTTTCCGCTTTGCAAAACACGCCGCACAACATTTATTCCTGCAAAAAAAGACCTTTAAAAATGACGCTTATCCGTGTATGTTCGCATTTTTAAGCGCATATCTTTTCTATGCGTTATTTGAAAAGGCACTGCTTTACGATATATCGTTTATGGTAATGTGGTTCTGGCTGATAATGGGTTACACAAGCTGTTACATAGCTAAGTTTGAACCGATGCTTGAAACACGCTATCTTTTTCATCAAAAAAGACTCCACAGAAGTCTGCTTTGATACTTGTATAATTACAATTTTTAGGCTATAATAACCGTAGGTATGTTTACCTGCGGTTTTTATTTTTCTGAAAAGGAATTGATATAAATGAAATACGGATTTGTAAAGGTTGCGGCGGCTACACCTATTATCAGAGTATCTGATTGTAAAAAGAATACCGATGCAATAATTGCGCAAATAAAAGAGGCAAATATTGAGGGTGCCGCACTTGTGAATTTTCCCGAATTATGTATAACCGGCTATACTTGCAGCGATTTGTTTTTACAGCAAACTCTTCTTAAAACAGCAGAAAGCTCGGTTTACAGAATAATTGAAGAAACCAAAAATCTTGATATTATATCCGTTGTGGGCGTTCCGGTTGCTTTCAGGGAGGCTCTTTACAACTGTGCGGCAGTTATTTTTAAGGGCAAATTACTCGCTCTTGTGCCAAAGGCAAATATTCCGAATTATTCAGAATTTTACGAGGCAAGACATTACACAAGCGGAAAAAATACGGATTTTGAAATTGAGTATGCAGGCCGGAAAACTGTTTTGACCGATAAAGTTTTGTTCCAAAATAAAAATATGCCCGATTTTACCATTGGTGTGGAGGTTTGCGAAGATTTATGGGTAGCGGAATCTCCGTCAATAGCTCTTGCAAAATCGGGAGCAACGGTTATTTGCAATCCGTCAACCTCCGATGATACCATCGGCAAAGCAGAATACAGACGCTCGCTTGTGAGAATGCAGAGCGGCAAACTTTGCTGTGCATACATTTATACCGATTCAGGATTTGGGGAAAGCACAACAGACACAGTTTATTCTGCACAGAATATAATATGTGAGAACGCATCTTTGTTGAGCGAAAGCGAGCGCTTTACGACAGGCATTACTTATGCGGATATTGATGTTCAAAAACTTATGGGCGAGCGCAGAAGAATGAGTACATTCTGCTACGACAATGAAAATGTCAGAAGAATTTATTTCGATATGCCGCTTACCGATACAAAGCTCTCAAGAAAATTTGAGCAGACTCCGTTTGTACCGTCGGCAAAAGATGACCTTAGCAGAAGATGCAAGGAAATTATAACAATGCAGGCAACAGGACTTGCAACCAGACTTGCTCATACAGGAATTAAGAATGTTGTGCTCGGACTTTCGGGCGGTCTTGACAGTACACTTGCACTTATTGTTTGCGTTCACGCTTTTGATATGCTCGGTATTGACAGAAAAAATATTCACACTGTAACAATGCCTTGTTTCGGTACAACAAAGCGTACCAAATCAAATGCCGAAAAACTTGCAGAGGCTTATAATGTTTCTTTTGAAGAAATTAATATTACCGCAGCGGTAAGACAGCATTTTATAGATATTAAGCACGATGAAAGTGTAACAGACATTACCTATGAAAATTCGCAGGCGAGAGAGCGTACTAAAATTCTGATGAACCTTTCAAATAAGTACGGCGGTCTTGTAATCGGTACGGGCGATTTGTCGGAACTTGCGCTTGGTTGGGCAACCTACAACGGCGACCATATGAGTATGTATGCGGTGAATGTTTCTATTCCTAAAACACTCGTCCGTTACCTTACAGCGTACGAGGCTGAAATCAGTGACGGAGAATTAAAAACGGTTTTGCTTGATGTGCTCGATACACCTGTAAGTCCGGAGCTTTTGCCGCCTGATAAAAACGGAGAAATAGCACAGAAAACCGAAGATGTGGTCGGTCCTTATGAATTGCACGACTTTTTCCTTTATTACTTTGTGCGTTTTGGATTTACTCCGTCAAAAATATATTATCTTGCAAAGCATTCCTTTGCGGGAAAGTACAATAACGATACAATTAAAAAATGGCTTGTTACATTTTTAAAGAGATTTTTCTCTCAACAGTTTAAGCGCAGTTGTTTGCCTGACGGCCCAAAGGTAGGCTCGGTAACGCTTTCTCCTCGTTCGGACTGGAGAATGCCAAGTGACGCAAGCGTAAGAATTTGGCTTGATGAGCTTGAAAATCAGTAAATCTGAAATTCAAGGGGGCTTTTTGTGAAATATTTTATTAAAAGAGATGTTTGTGCGGATTTTGGCGCTTTTGAAATTTATGACGAAACGGGCATAGAAAAATATCTTGCGGAATTTTCAAAAAGCAAACGAAGCCGAAAAATTATTATTCACAGTGCTGACGAAATTTTTGTTAAGATAAGATGCTTGTCGGTGTCAAACATTATTGCCTGCAATATAAACGCAGGCGGTAAAAAAATGCGCATTTTAATGGGCGTAAACCGCAATGAACTTGTTTGTATTTGCTCCGGTGTAAATTGGAAAATTTGCGGAAATATAGCGCAAAAAAGTTTTTCCGTACAGGATGTTGACAATACGGTTATTGCAGTGCAAAAGAGAGTATTTTCGAGTACGGAAAGTTATGAACTCGATGTGTATTCGCCGTCAAATGAACTGTTATCAATATCTGTTGCGGTTTGTATAAATATGCTCAATACAGTTGACAATCCCGTCAGACAGGCGGTATAATTATTAAGTACCCGATTTTTGTCGGGAAAGTATAAATTCACAGGGGAGGATTTATTATGGATAGATTACTACAGCTTTTAAGTACAAACTCAGGCTTTACCACAGCCGAGATAGCGACAATGCTCGGTGAGCCGGAAGATTACATCAAGGCTCAAATAAAGGAATACGAAACTCAGGGCATTATCAAAGGCTACCAGGCAGTTGTAAACTGGGAGAATACCAAGGAAAACTATGTTGAGGCACTTATTGAGCTTAAGGTTACTCCTAAAAAGGATGCAGGCTTTGACGAAATGGCGAAAATGTGTATGGCATTTGACGAGGTGGATTCTGTGTATCTTATGGCGGGTACATATGATTTTGCGCTGATAGTTAAGGGCGAATCTATGCAGGATATCGCAATGTTTGTATCTAAAAAACTCTCCACAATCGACGGAGTGCTTTCAACAGGCACACATTTCATTATGCGTCGCTACAAAGACAGCGGAATGAATCTCATCGATTTTGAAGGGTCGGATGAGAGGAGTTTAATTCTGTGATTGACTATTCAAAATTTTTAAATAATTCTATACAAGAAATAAAACCGTCGGGTATTCGTAAATTTTTTGATATTGCAAGCGAAATGGACGATGTTATCTCTTTGAGTATCGGTGAACCTGATTTTCAGACACCGTGGCATATCCGTGAAGAGGGTATAAATTCTCTTAAAAACGGCAAGACATGGTATTCACCGAACCGTGGTTTCGCACAGCTTAGAGAAGAAATTGCCAATTATTATGCAAGACGCTTTAATATATCATATGAGGGCAAAACTCAGGTGCTTGTTACCGTTGGCGGCAGTGAGGCTATTGACCTTGCTTTCAGATGTCTTGTTTCAGAGGGTGACGAGGTAATTATTCCCGAGCCGTCTTTTGTTTGTTACGAGCCTCTTACTCATATGGCAGGCGGTAAGGCAGTTATAATTAATACAAAGGCCGAAGATGAGTTCAGACTTAAAGCTGATGACCTCGAAAAGGCAATTACCGATAAAACTAAGCTCGTTGTTTTGCCGTTTCCTAATAACCCAACAGGCGCTATTATGGAGAAAGCTGACCTTGAGGCTATTGCAGAGGTAATTAAAAAGCACGATTTGTTTGTGCTTTCGGATGAAATTTACTGCGAGCTTACATACGGCGGAAAGAATCATATTTCCATTGCTTCCGTTGACGGAATGTATGAGCGTACTGTTGTTATTAACGGCTTTTCAAAGTCTTATGCAATGACAGGCTGGCGACTTGGTTACGCTTTAGGTCCTGTTCCGATTATTGCACAAATGACAAAACTGCATCAGTATGGCATTATGTCAGCGCCTACAACCGCACAGTATGCGGCTGTTGAGGCTTTGCGCAACGGAGATCCTGATGTTGTAAATATGCGCAATGAATATGATATGCGCCGCCGCCTTGTGGTTGATTCATTCAACGCAATGGGACTTACTTGTTTTGAGCCTTACGGTGCATTTTATGTATTTCCTTGTATTAAGAGCACAGGTATGACTTCAGAGGACTTCTGTACAAAGCTTATTATGGACAAGCATGTCGCAGTGGTTCCGGGAACAGCCTTTGGCGAATGCGGCGAGGGTTTTGTAAGAGTTTCTTATTCTTATTCATTAAACCATCTTAAAACCGCTTTACAGCGTATCAGGGACTTTATAGAGGAGCAGAAAAATGGAAATTAAGGTTCTTGCACCTGCAAAAATCAATCTTACGCTTGATGTCACTGGCAAACGACCTGACGGCTATCACAATATTTTGTCGATAATGCAAAGTGTTGATTTATATGACACAATTACCGTTACCGATAATGACAGCGGTCAGATTACCGTTTCATGTAATTATGAGGGCGTCCCTTGTGATGAAAAAAATATTTGTTACAAAGCGGCGGAAAGATTTTTTATTGCTACCCGTAACGAAGGACAGGGCGTACATATAAATATTGATAAGGTTATTCCTACTCAAGCGGGACTTGCAGGAGGAAGTACAGACGGTGCGGCTGTTCTTATGGGACTTAATAAGATGTTTGACGCATTTTTAAAGCCCGATGAATTGCACGAAATTGCTGAAAAAATAGGAGCGGATGTTCCGTTCTGCCTTGTGGGCGGCACAAAGTATGCTACGGGAATCGGTACAAAACTTCAAAAAATGCCTAATTTTTTGGCATCGCATATTGTTATCTGCAAACCTGATAATATAAGTGTTTCCACGGCCGAGGCATATAAAAAAGTGGATGCGTTAAATCCGCACCCACCTTATACAGATGAAATGATAAAGTCACTTTTCAGCCGTGATATGTTCAGAATTACATCTACTTTATTCAATGATTTTGAGCTTGCATTAAAGCTTGAAGAAGTGAATGATATTAAAAGAATTATGTACAAGCGCAAAGCACTTGGAGCAAGTATGTCGGGTTCGGGTTCGGCTGTTTTTGCAGTCTATAATTCCGAACGCAAGGCTAAAAAGTGCGTTGACGCATTAAAAGAAAAATATGATAAAGTTTTCCTTTGCCATCCGACAAAGGAAGGCTGCAAAATAGTCTGATTATTATCAGGCTATTTTATTTTGTCTTAATTTTTGTTGTTTTTTATCAAAAGTTGGGGTAAATTATGGTTTAGTGTTGCTTTTCGCACAAAACGAGAAAAGTTTTCGCATAAAATAGAAAAAGTGCGTTTTTGTAAAAATGTATAATGTTGCAAAAAAATACCCACGCAGATTTTGATTTTCTGCGTGGGTATTTTCATTTTTTATTCATTTTTCTGTGTCCATTTTGCTCTACAATAAGGTTTTTGCCTGTTTTTTTAATCTTATTTGGCTTATATTCGAGTAAATCGGCAATATTGCAGTCCAAAACCTCGCATATTCTATCCAAATGCTCAAGATTAATTCTATCGCACATTTCATTATAAATATCGCAGATAGTAGCAGGTCTTATTCCTGATTTTCTGGCAAGCTCGGCTTGTGTCATCCGATATTTTCCAAGTATTGCAGATAAATGGATTTTAATCATAATAACGCCCCATGAAATATAATACCTGATTGCGTTATTATTTTCATTATTTTGTAATAAAATTACTGTTTTAGTAATTTGTAATAATAATTTCCTTAAACTCTTCTCGGTTTGAAGCTGTAACTGGAAGGAGGTTATATCTGCTTATGCTCTGAATTTTATAATCTTTGTAAAGATTTCTGATAAAATCACAATCATTATAAGATAGTATAAAACGCCCTTTAATCGCATTTAAAACAGCATTTAAACGGATATGGTCATCTTTATTAAAGCTGCTGTAATTTCGATTATAATAATGTTCTGAGGCTACATATGGCGGATCTATATAGAACACAGCTTTTTCACGGTCATATGTTTTAATAAGTGATTCAAAATCCCTGTTTTCTATTATAACATTTTTCAGCCTTGCTTGATAAGTAGGAAGAGCATCCATTATATTACTTATCGTTTTCACGGCTGTAGCAAACGAACTTCGATTACTGCCAAAACTGCACTTTATAAGATATAAGTACCGGGCTGCTCTCTGTAAGTCAGACAGCTCAATTTTATTTTCAATCTCATAGCGATACTGATTAAATAATTCACGGGATTGAAGCCAGTCAATTTCAGACTGCAATTGTGAACAATTATACTTAATTTGACGATAAAGATTAATCAAATCACCGTCAATATCATTGAACACTTCCATTTGACCTTTGATTTTATTTTTTCCAAAAAGCACCCAGCCTGCTCCGCCGCATACCTCTATGTAACGCTCGCACTCAGCAGGAATAAGAGAAATTATTTGATTTTTGATGTGACTTTTGCCACCTATCCAGCCTATAAAACTTTTCATTTTGTACCTCCATAATATTAATGTTTGGGGCATTATTATGAAGGGAAAAATAATTTATTTGCTCTCGACCTCCGGCAAGCCTGCTATACTTGTAAGGACAGATAGAACACCTGCCAACGCACTGGTTGACAATACAACTGCCCAATCAACCTCTCTTATCATTGCTGTTGTTCCAATTGTTGCAATAGCTGTCTGAGCAACAGTTTTCACGGCTCTAATGCCAGCCGCTTTTGCCCAATTTTTAAAATTTTTCTTAGTCATATTTACCTCCGTTATGTAAGTGTAATCTGCAAGCCGTCAATCTTTGTGTCAAACACACCTGCGTAACCGTCCTGCTCTGTATCGTGCTCGGTATTATGCTGATATGGCATAAATTTGTTTTTGCCTTGCTTGCGTGCTCTGTATGTAGCCTTGAAGTCGCTCACGCCGCTAAACTCGACCTGTATAGCGTCAATGACTTTGCCTTTAATGCCTGCATAGCCGTTATTGCTGTCGTTGATGTCATAACCGTCAACCCACGGCAGCCAATCACCGTTGAGCATGTGCACTCTGTATTTGATGTTGCCTTTGCTGACTTTAATCGCAACTGCCGAAATAGCTTGTTTCTTTCGTCCTGCTACATTTGATAACCCCTTGACCTCATTGTACCACTTGCCGTCTGCAAAGACTCTATATGTCAGCGTTGGCTTTTTAACATTTGTTTCAGATTTGCCGAAGATGTTATCGTTGTAAATTACATTTGTGTCAATGTTACCGCCGTAACCGCTGACCTTGCCCGTTGAGCTGTTCTGCCAAATATCACAGTCAATCTCTGCTTTGTCATTGTACTGTGCAAGCCAGATACTGTACTTTTTCTTTAACTTATCATAATCAAGATAATTATTAAACCAATTCAGATTAGCATATACACCTGCTCTGTAGTTACTTTTCTTGATAGTTTCGCAGAAGCGTTCTGCAATCTCTGTAAGTTTTGCTTTGCCGAGTTTAGTTTGTGAATTATCTTCCAAATCATAATAAATCGGCATATCAAGAGATTTGTTATTAATGCACTCAAGACAAGCCTTTGCCTCTTTTTCTGCATCGCCGACGCTGTCTGCGTAACTGTACCAATAGACACCGATTTTAAGTCCAGCCGCTTTAGCGTTGCGATAATGGCTTTCAAACATACTGTCTTTCTGACTTGATTCTCTGCCGTAGCCTGCTCTTATAATGACCGCTTTTATACCGTCGTTTTTCATTTTGTTAAAATTAATGCCTTGCTTAAATTCTGAAATATCAACACAAGTAATTTTTGACATATATTAAACCTCCCATACAGCCATAACAGCGTTATAATATTCTTCTGAAAGCTGTTCTTTTAAGATTGACTTATCCTCATCACAGTTTTTGTAAGCGTTGCGAACATTGCCGCCGACCTGCATTTCTGTGCCGTCGATAACAACAAACTTCTGTCTTAATACGCTTACACTGTCTTTTGTAAGCATATCGAGTGTGATTTTTTCTTTAAGTTCCATAGAATTACCTCCTACTGTCTTATATATGTAATTGTAAAATTGATTTTCTCGTCCTCTGCAAATTTATCCGTTGGCGAGCTGATGTAAAGCCATGAGCCGTCAAGACGGATATTTCTCAGCTTATTTGTAGTTGAGTACACAGCAATACTCGAAAATCGACTTTCGTTTTTTGCAGGGAAAGGCAAGCCTGCCATCTGAATATACGATTTATCCGCAACAAGTTTTGTAATATTTACCGACACCGTAACCACCTTGCCGTTTTTCACATAGTTAAAACCGCCCTCGTTGCCGTCATAAATCGCCTGCGCAGGAGATAATTCTCCTGTACCGCTCTCGAAATTTGAGCGGTCGTACTTCGCCGCAATACTTTGATTAAGGGTATTAACACAGTTATATAATGTGCCGCTCGTTACATAGTTAGGACTGTTCTTCACAGGTACAGTATCAAACGGCATTTTGTTAAGTTTGTCCTTTAGTGCCTTATCCAGATATTTTTTATCATAAGCATCGGTAATTCCGTAACCGGCAAGAGTATCCGCCTTGTCCGCTTTTGTAAGTACTTCATCTTTTACTTTTTCGATTGCTGCGTTTATGTCATCTTTTGTTGCGAGTGTACCGCCGTTCGTTTCGTATTTTGACTTACTGTTAATAGCTTTTTCAGTGATTTTAACAATAAAATGCTGTGCTGTAATAACAGCTCCGCTGCTGTCAGACAGCACAACCTCACATTTAGTCACGCCCGGCAAAGATAAGACTTTATCGGTAAGCTCAACAACAATTACATTATTTGATATTGTGCAATTTTGAGACTCTGCAACTATAACATTATTAGTTGTAGCGTTAAGAACAGCAGTCATTGTACTGTCAAGGGTAACTTCTGCATCATTAGCTGTAAGTGTTACATCAATAAATCTTGATTTTTTGTCTAATTGATGACTGTATAAAACCGGAGTTGATGTATTTTTGAGCAGGTCTAAATTAAGTTTGTAATGCTGTATATTCATCATTGCCTCCTGTTTCTTCTGCAAAAATGACTTCGGATTCAGCAGGAGCTTTATCCTTATCGTTTTCACAAACTGTTTTTTCTTCTGCGATAAATTTCATAATAACCTCCTACCAAGTTGCTTTTTGTAGAATACCGTTTTTAAATGTCAGCGTAAATTCTTTCCATGTATTTGCTGTACCGTCACTTCTGAACGATGTAACATAGTAACCTTTAAAAGTTCCGCTAATAGAACCGCCCTCAAATTTCCAATCGCTCAAAACTGCTTTGCGTAAATAATTGTTATGTAAATTAAGATCACACCCGGTATGAAGTTGGTCTTTTTCGTAATCGTCAGAAAGCTTTTGAGCAGTATATGTTAGTTTCATAGTGAATGCTTCTGCATCGTCAGAACTCATATATGCCCATGTCATATACGCACTATTTGAATTGAGGTCAAAAGCTAAGCCTCGTTTGCTGTCATCGTTTAAATATGAGTTTGTACCAATCGAGCCGACTTCATTATCATTGTAATAAAAGTCTTGTCCATACTGATTAAGTGACATCAGCTTTTTATCTGATGTGTTATAAATATTAAGTTGTGCATTTTCAAACTTTATGTACTCGGATATGTTGTTCCAAGCAATTCGCACATCTTCCGCCGATTGCTGTAAAAGCGTACTCCAACGATTAGTGCCTACAACTTTGTTGACTTTAAGAAAAAGTCCCTCGGCGGTCTGGGTAAACAATGATTCATTGACTGAGCTTGCCCACGATTCCGACACATGGAGAACGGTGGTGTCTAAGTCCTGCTTGATTTCATTTACCTTTGTGCGGTCGTGGAGCTGTTGAGCGTTAAGCTCTGTAATGCGATTATTTATCGTGGTTAATTTACCTGTGAGCTTTGCCGCTATTGAAGATAGGGAAACAGTATTAAGCAGCGGATTTGCAGGAAATTCTTTAATCTCTACTATCCGGTAGTTTCTTTTTCTGTTGCGGTTACGGTCAACCAAAGTTACTACATCATACAGACTGTAGGATAGAATTTCCTTATAAATCTCCGGCTGAGCTTTGGCAAGGTCGATAACCTTACAGGTGTATGACTGCTCGGGTTCAGCCATATTCGCAAGCTTGACAACACCGTCATCTAAAAGCGACTGAGGGTCTGTGTATCGTTCATCACGCCAAACATAACTGATTACTTTGTCTGTGTAGGTGTGATTTTCAATGTACTCACAGCCGTTATTAACGCTTGCAATAGATAAGCCGTCCTTGCCGTAGGCATACAGTCTTGTAACCAAGCCTGAAGAGCTGCCTTTGTAGTTTAAGTCTGTGAGATTTAATTCGTCGGTAAAATACACTCCTTTCGGCTCGGTGTTGTTTTCGGGCTTTATAAGAGTTATCGTTTTTTGCTTTGTATTGTACTCATACACATTGCCGTAGCTTGTGGAATTGGTACATTGGTTTAAAATATCAAGCACAGTTACATCGCTAAGATCGAAGCTGCAACGCTTGCTTACAAGGGTATCGTTTTTAACACTCCAGTCGGTATTGGAAAGTATTTCAGTACATATGTTATGAAAGCTCTCTGTAGTCTTGTTAAAGCTTGTAAACATATCTGCACGAAGGTCATCAAGATTAAGCTCGCAGACAATCGTTGAAACCGTTTTGCGTTCGTGAATACTTTTAATCAAATATCTCTGATTATCGTATTCAACCTCACCGTCCAAAGCAAAATATTTATACAAGCTGTGCTTAGGCGATATGTCAAATTGCAGGCTCATCATACCGCCGTAGGTTTTTGTAACGCAAAAGGTGCTATCAATATCTGTAAACAGCTTTACATCATTGTTGTAAAAGATTTTTAAAACCATTTAAACACCCCTTAAATCACACATAAACAGGCGTGTAAATTACCTGAATATCAGACTGAGAATTATTACAGCTTATTGTATTAGTTCCGGGATAAAGCAAAGGAAAATCAATTAAGGTGCTGTCAAGGAACTTATTAACTCCGCCGAGCGTAATTAAACCAAGCTCACCGTCAAGAACTAACGGTGTATTTGCCGAAATATTAATAACAACTATTCCCATAATTGAAAGCAATGAGCTTTGCTCGGGTAATGTCACCTTAAGCTTAAACTTACAGGGAGTAGTTGACTGACAATATATTTTACCGTTTGGGGCAACCGTTGCGGTGATTGTCGGCTTGTGACGGACAGCCATAAATATGTATGTAACATCGTGTTCTACGCTGCTGTCAAATGTAGCAGCGGAGATTGAAGTAACAATTGAAGTGTATATGTATCCGTCCGGCAAAGCTATTTCAACTGTTTTACCGATTAGTTCTGCCTCAAACCTTGCAATATTATCGGTCGCAGCTGCGTATCTGTCCGTAATCTCTGTTCCTTTTGCAGAACAACCGTCCAAGCAAGGAAAGAATGTAAGAGTAACAGTCAGCGTTCTTGTTCCGTATTCGGTTGAATACAGTGCAGGCATTTTGACAAGATTAGTATTAGCTGAAACATTATTTGTAAGCGTTGTACCGCTTACAGCATAGCTAAGCAGTCTTGCACTGTAATTAGAAATATCAATGTTATTTACGGACATCTCTGTCATAGATTGTTACCCTCCCATGCTAATTCCTCCGACATATACGGAGCTGTTGCAACTGCAAACTCTCTGCCGTCAACCTCAAGATGATTTACTATGTTGCCTTGTAGCACTACTTTTTTATCAGCATTTTGCATATCGACCGTATGCACCACATTAGCTGTAAGCTGTTCTGCTACAAAGCTTTTACCTTCTGCTACGGCAGCACGCATTTTTGATACTAAACCGTCAGCTGACACGCCCGATTTCAAGCGGTCTGTAAATGTAGATGCAACATCATCAGCTTGCTTGTACAGCTTTGGTGCTTCGTCATCAAGACCTATTTCGCCACCCTCAAGAGTGTACTTAAAAATTTTGCGGAACACTTTGGACGGAGAGTGTATATCCCACTTCTTTTTGAAAATTGCAAGAATATTATCAGCGACCGATGAAGCACTTGCATATAGCTCAGGTGATCTTTCTTTTATTCCGTTAATCATTCCCTGCATAGCTTCATCCATAGTCTCTTGGCATTCAGGAGGCAATTGGTCATAATTGTTAATAATATCTTCAACAACTTTTTTATCTTCATCTGAGATTTTGCCGCCGTATAGTTCTGTTTGAGATAGCATAGCTAACCAAGTTGAAAGCTGTTCCTGTTGATTTGTATCAAATGATTTTGTGAATTTATCATTTATATCAGCCAATTTTTTATTATGTTGCGAATACTCATTTGCAATTAATTGGTCATATTTTTGCTCAATAAGTAATGTATCGCAACCGCCTGAATCATATTCTTTTTTAATTTCAGCCTGCTTAGCTTGCTCAAGTGCTACAAGGTTGTCGTTACTTCTTTTGTTTTCTCTTGCAATATCTTCATTATACTTTTTTTGATTTTCGGAATAAGTTTTTAAACCATCAGCTCTATCTTTATATCCATCTTGTAAAATCTTAAGAGTTTCGGAACAAAGTGTATTAGCTTCGGCAACTGCAGCATCATAGTCTTTGTTGGCGGCTTCTCGCTGTTGGTTATACCATTCATCTGTATATTGCTCATCAGTACCAATTAAAGCTCTTTTTTCTGCAAGCCAATTGATTTTTTGTTCTTCAGCAGCTTTAACAGTATCATCTCTCGTTTGCTCTGCTGTAGCAGTATATTCGCTTGAATAAGCTTCATACTCTTCAAGCGATAAATCGTGATTAGCTGCTAAATCGTCAGCCATATCTTTGACAACGCCCTGATATGCTTCTTGAACTTTTAACTGCTCATCCGCAAGTTCCTTTTGCTTGGCGAACAAATCGTCAAGTCTTTGAATTTCTTCCTCAGTTAGACTTGTTCGTTCTTCTTTAGCGTGTCGAGCAATTTCCGTAATTTCAGTCTGTACTTCGTCCATTTTTTGAGTTAATTCAGACTGTCTCTCATTTGAAATAATGATAGCATCATTAAATCCTTCAAGTGCATCTCCTGACTGTGAAAGACTATCAATATAATTAGTTGCACCATCAGCAACATTAGCATAAGCTTCAGCTATTCCTTCATATGATTCTGCAAGCATTTCTTCAGATGATGTCTCTTGTTCAACACATAAATTCAAAGCTGCTATTCCTGCCGCAAGAGCCGCTACAGCAGTAATTACTATACCTATTGGATTCAGATTCATAGCTAAATTCCACGCATACTGAGCCGCAGTAGCAAGAGTTATTTCACCTGTCAGTGCTCCTACTGCTATTTGCTTTAAAGTTATTGTATTAAGTGATGCAGCTTCTGCAAGACTTTCAGCAGTTACTGCAGCTGTATGTGTTGTAAGTAAAGCTGTAACTGTAGATATTATAGAATAAGATTTAATAGCTACATAAACAGAAGTTATTATGGCTAATAGTGCATCAGAATTATCAGCAAGTAAGTCTATTGCTTTAGACAAAGGCGGTAACACTACTTTTGCAACATTTGTAAATGCTTTGCCTAAGTTGACTACAATATTTTTTACATTTTCAATAGCCTTTTTCAGACCGCCATTTTCAAAAGATTTTTTAATAGTATTTACAGCCTCTTTAACAGGTGCTTGAAGTTCTTTAGGCAACAGCTTGTTAAGATTATCCACAAGCTCAGAAACAATAACTTTTGCTGCTTTTATAAGGTCGGGAGCGTGTTCTGTTACGCTTGTAATCAAGGTCTGAATTATATCAACAGCCGATTTTGCAAGCTTATCGGAATTATCAGCTATTCCGTCAACAAAAGCCTGTAAAAAGTCAACAGCGGCATTTATCATTTCAGGGGCAGCCTCTGCAGCTTTAACTGCAAGTTCGCCGAAAATTGCTCCTGCTTCTTCAATCATTTTTGAAAGACCGCCACTTTTAAATGCTTCTGTCAAACGATTTACATAATTTTGAGCTTCAACAGCTGCCTCTTGCAGAGGCGCTGACATACCCTCATAGATTTCAATGCCTAAGCCCTCAAGAGCGGACTTTAGAATCGTAATCTGACCTTGCAGATTGTCCTGCATAGTATCAGCCATTGTTTGAGCCGCACCGTCAGCATTGTTAATATTTTTAGTCAGATTATCAAAGTCAGAGTCGCTTGCATTAATGATAGCAAGCATACCACTCATAGCCTCTTTGCCGAAAAGTGTACTTGCGGTTGCAGCCTGTTCGGTTTCGCTTAATCCGCTAAACTTTTCCCTAAGCTGTTTCATTACATCTATAAGAGGCAAAGCGTTACCCTCGGCATCGGAGATAGATATGCCATACTGTGCCATTACATTAGCCATATCTTCCGTTGGAGATGCAAGGTTAGAAAGTGCCGTTTTAAGGCTTGTTCCTGCCATACTGCCCTTGACACTTGCATTAGCCATAAGACCGAGGGCAAGGGAAACATCTTCGACAGAGTAACCCATAGTGCCTGCAAGAGGAGCAACATATTTAAAACTTTCACCAAGCATAGATACATTTGTATTTGCGGAACTTGATGCTTTTGCAAGTACATCTGCAAAGTGCGTGCTGTCTGAGGCTTTTAGGTTAAACGCTGTAAGTGCGTCTGTTACAATATCCGAGGTTGTTGCTAAGTCCAAACCGTCAGCAGCGGCAAGGTTCATTATGCCGTCAATACCATTGAGCATTGACTCTGTGTCCCAGCCTGCCATAGCCATATATTGTAAAGCAGATGCCGACTCGGATGCAGAGAACTTTGTTTTTGCACCCATTTCTTTTGCCTTGTCGGTCAGACTTTGCAATGAATCACCTGTTGCACCACTGATTGCAGATACTTTTGACATAGCAGCCTCAAAAGATGAGCCAACGGTTGCCGCTGCGGTTGCTCCTGCACCGAGTGCGGCAGTAATACCTGCGAGCGTTGCTGTTACAGCAGATACACCCGCTTGAGCGATTGATTTTATTTTATCAATACCGCTCTTAAAGCCGCTTGTATCTATTTTTGTATCAATTTTAATAGAGCCATCATATGCCAAATTACTCACCACCTTTAAGCGTTGAGGTCATCGGCACATAATGGCTCTACTTGACCTTATTTATTTTTGTTATCGTTTATTACGATTTCAAACTGTTTCTTACAGTTTCGTCCCTTGCAGCATACAAAAATGCCCCTACACCTTGACGATTTGTCAAAGTATATGGGCATTTCATAACCGCAGTAAGGGCATTTTACTTTTGATTTATTTTTCATCATTTAAAATTAAAATCGATTACTCTAATATTATCTTTTTGAGCTTCTGATATAGATAAAGTCCCATTTTCAAAATATACCTTATCTGTTTTATAACTAACAAGTATATCCATTTGCTCTTGTAAGCTTAAATTGAAAATATCAGACTTTAACGCTCTTACAAGTGCTTTGTAACAGATATCCTCCGTACTTTCAGTTGATAAAATCACATTAATATAATCTACTGAAATTTTATCATCAAGTTTAAGCAGAGCAATATCTATATCAATCTTGCCATTATCCGAATTAACCAAGTATAGATTGTCGCTGCATTTTTTATATGTAAATTTTACACCGTCTATCGTAAAATCAGACACAATACTTTGAACGAGCTCATCCTCACTTAATGAAGATAGCTTTTCACTTTGTGTAGTTTCAGGCTTAAGAGTATTTTCCTCAACTGTTTCATTAATAGCTGATGTTGTTTGTGAATTATCAGTAAAAGAAATACTTGAATCGTTATTTACATTATTTGAGCAAGCTGTGCAGTTGATTGCAAGCAATGACAAGATAAGAAAGTATAAAACCTTTTTCATAGTACCACCTCGTGAAATAATATAACTTTAACAATATTATACAAATTTCACAATAGATTGTCAATTGTTTCTCCGTTAATAAGTGCGTCTTCAATGCTCGATATTTGTTTTTGCACTTCTTTTTTGAGAGGCAGCTTATACTGCTTTTTCATTTTCTGATAGAAAGCTTTTTGTGAGGCAGTCATCTTTGAATTAATTTCAACCGACCTGTAGCCCATAATTTTTACAAACTCTGTACTATCAGACAATGACAACATCAGTGCGTGAAACTTCCACCAGTGAAGCTTTTCCGAGTTTAAATCAATATGATACTGCTGCATAAAAGCGGCACAGATATAACCGTCATCATATTCGTAACTGAACACTTCTTTATGAGATTTACCGTTGACCTTTTGAGTAGGCTTTCCGCAGCGGTAAAACCAAAGAATTTGATTTACAGTCTCTTCATCGGCAAATAACGGAGGTTGATTTTTGCAAAAAACAAGTTTTTTAATATCAGCTAAAGTATTTTCTGCTTTTTCCGCATTTTCCGATAAAAGCATTTCAAATTCCAACCAAGTTCTGAAATCAGTGTTGATTTTGTATTCCGTCCCGGCAATGTTCAATCTGTCAGGCACAGAATTAATAAGCATATTCATCATTTAACAATCTTTGGACGGTTGTTGTAATGATTCTTGTGCTTATTTCTACGCTGCTGACGGTTGCCGAGTTTAGCCTTGTACTGTTCGCCGACAGCCTTGTCAAGCTTATTTACTGCAACAATAACAGACTCGTAAGCGTTTATGCAAGTAGTAAGATTAACTGAATCACCGAATACCTTTTTAGCAGTACCGTTTCCAAAAACTTCGTCAAAAAAATCGAAAATTGCACTGCACTGTGCACGAATAAGCTCAGATCTGCGCTTTCCATTTGTATCAAGCTGTTTCATCTTGTTGCTGACATTATCGTTAGCCCTTTCAAAGCGCTCCATTTCAAGTGCATCTGCAACATCAATGTCGGGCAAGGTTACATTATTAATAATCATTGTTTATGCCTCCTTAAGCAGATTTAGCAGTAAATGTTTTAGTTGATGTATCAAAAGTACCCTCAACAGGGTCACCTTTGCCGAGAAAGTTTCCGCTGCAGCCCATTTCGCCGTCGTCATTCGTGAAAGACGCTACTTCAACAGCGACATTGAATTTTCGTGCGTGGTATGATGTACCGGTTGAACCTTCCTTCTGGTCAAGGTCAACGATAACATACTCGGTTTCAGCATCTTCGCCTACAAGCTGATTTTCGCCGATGTTGACGATAAAGTTAATAGCGTCCTGCTCACGAATTTGGTCAATATCAAAAGCAGTAGTCCAATCATATCCGCTGATTGACTTAGTTGCTGATTTATCGCATACATACTTACGGCTCTTAGTCTGAGCTGATGGATTTTCATCAAGTGTTTTTGCACCGACACCCAAAAGTGCAAATGCTTTTTCTTTGCTGCCGTTACTGCAGTTAAGATAATTTGCCTGCATTCGTCTCTGTCTAATTACTTCAGCCATTTTTTACCTCCAAATTTTTAGTATATTCCAAACGACACTGTATTTGATACCTTGCCGTCTTCGTATCATTGTTCATTACATAGCCTGATGACAAAACCTTGATTGACTGAGCAGTACAGCCGTCAGGGAGCTTAGGTAATTTGCGATTTATGTTTTGTTCTGCAATCCAATCCTCAAGCCTTTCGTAAAACTCAAGATTTGCCATATTTATTCCGTTTTCCTGACTGTAACATTCTCGGCTTGCAAAGATAAAGAGATACTGACACTTAGCAGAGCCGTCAATGTAGCTTTTTACTACAGTTTTGCAAGGTACAGTTTCGATGCTGTACTGCTCTGCATCTTCGCCGAGATAGTCAACATTCAGCTCTGAATCAGCCTCAAGAATTTCACAGTCACAAAACCATTTAAACAATGATTTTATAATTGATGTTTCCATTATTTACCTCCGCACTTTTCCTTTGCGGTTTTCAAAATGTCTTCCAAGTGGTCTGCTTTCATACGCTCGAACCAAAACTTACCTCGCAAACCGCCTTTTGAAGTACCTTCTTTGCCTTTGCCGGCATTCATATAGTAATTTGTATGAGCATAGACAGCATCGTAAACAACTTCACCTTTACCAATCTTAGTGCCTGTAATGCCACTCTTTTTAAGATAGCCTGTGTCAAACGGTACATAAGGGTCACAACGGCGGAGTACCTCGCTGTCAACAATTTTTTGTACCTTGCCCTCAGCCTGCAAGCCTCGGTCTTTAAGCATTGTTTCGGTTGTGTTAAAAAGCAGTTTAATAATCATTTAACCACCAATTTAATATGCTTTGAATAGTTAGACGCATTAAGATTTTCAGTTACAGAAACAATCTCAAGTGCATCATAGTTTTTGATTAAATCCGCTGCATTGGATATATCGCAGTCAACCTCGCCTTTGACGATATAATCGCCTTTCTTGAGCGTAAAGCAGTTGTAAGCCTCATCGGCAGGCATTGCCTTGTAGGTTGCCTTGTCAACATAATTTTCAAGAGCCGAGTGTGGCACACGAATGATGTACTCCTCACTGCGCTTGACCTCTTTGTCAGATATAATGAACTGGTCTGCACCATGAAAATTAACATCAGCCAATATATGCTTGCTCCACAGTTTTTCACGCCCTAAAGTTTTACTGCAAAAAAGCGTAACAGTTGTATGATTTGTAAACATCAACGCACCCCCTGATACAGTAAGCCTGTATTATACAGTTCTCGTCTGATCGCATTAAACATTACTCTTCTTTCCATGTCTGTAAGTTCGTCGGGGTTATAGTCATTGTATGTAACGCTGTAGCCGTCTGTGTTCTCTGACTTAATACCCTGCGGAATATTTGCCACGCTCTGACGGAGTTCATATGCCGCCTCGGCAGCGGCGCAAACAGCATTTTTTACAGGCTCAGTAACCTCTTTTACTCCACCGCTGACAATATAGTTAATTAAGCGTTCAGCTTTGCGTGCATAGCTGTTAAACTCCTGGGCAGGTATCAAAGTACCTGCCCAAGAATCTGTATAATAAGAATAATCTGCAAACATATCAAGACACCTTAATATTGCGGAACACGCCGCACTTAGTTGTGTTTTTAAGTGCGACAGCGGCAACCATTTCTACCTCAGCCTTTTTCACTGCACCCGGTGCAGTAAGGTCAGGCATATGTGCTTTAATGATTGATGAACCGCTGAGGGATACACCATGAAAAGCGTCAAGACCAAGCTGTACAGCATAAAGATCTGTAAGACCTGTTACCTTTGAGCTTGATGCACCTGTTTCGTAAATCGGCACGCAAGGCACAGTCTTTGAACCATCAAAGTAGTTGCCCATATCATAAAAAATGATACCGTCATAACCCTGTGCTGTCTTACCAAAAGCGTCCTCGGCTCTTGTGAGGTATCCTGCACGCTGAGCCACACTTTTGAGTTTGGCGATAATCTTGCTGTTGCCAAGCAAAAAAGTAGGCTTGCCGTCAATGCCGCCGATAAACTCGTTGAGCATATCAATCATAAGCTGATAGTTGCTTGTAACAAGTGCAGATGTTGAGAGGTCAACTACTGTCTTGTCAGAGCCAGCGTTGTACTCTGTACTTGTACCCTTGAGCAAGGTTGTAAGACCGTCAAAATCAACCGATTTATCAGTCTTTGAGCCGTTGATGCAGGTGTACTGAAAGAAGTTCTTTGTCGCCTTGGTCTTCTGTTCAAGCTGAAAAGCAATCTCATCAGTTGTTGCTTCCTGAATTACTCTGTCAACCTCAGCAGCACCACCGAAGATTTTAAGGTCAACGGTTTTCTTAACTTTTTTAGCCTCGTTCGCTGTGTATTCGCTGTTAATTTCTCTGCCTGCCGCTGTTGACGGGGTCTGGAGCTGGAGATAACCGTAAGTGAGAGTTGAACCTCCGACACCCGGAGATACGGCATCATCAAAAGTAAGCTCATCCATAAACTGTGAGCCACGGCGGAGAGTATCAATAACCTCCTGTGTAACCTTGTCGGCTCTGCCGACACTTGCTTCTGCTAATGTAATAGGCATATGTTTTCCTCCTTATTTCTTGTAAAAATCTTCAACGGCAGACTTGATGTTTGAGCCGGACTTTGCTTTCGCACCGCCCGTGGGTCCGCCGAGGTTTAACTTTTTCTGTCTTTCATCAGACTTGAAAAGAAAAGGCTTGTTTGTTTTAAGCTCTGCAAGCTGTTCGTCAAGACCTGTGATTTTGCCGTCTTCTCCCTGTGCAACCTTTGACATATCAAGATTAGCCTTTACAGATACCAAATCCGCTGCACCTGCGTTGTTGATAGCATTTTCAACAGCCTGCTCAAACTTATAGTCATTGAGCTTTTTCTCACCGTCTGCCTGTGCCTGTGCAAGCTTTGTCTGCCAATCAGGGTCATAACCCTCGAGATTTTCATTTGCAGTTTTAAGCTGATTTGACACATCGTCATACTTTTCCTTTTCGATGTACTGACCGCCTGCAAGGTTACCGAGCTTGACATCTGCCGCATTGTTTACCTTTTCGGCAAACTGGTCAAATGTCAAAGCCTCATCACCAAACAAGGCTTTAAGGATTTCCATTAAGTCCATAGTTTTACCTCCGTTTAATTTATTTTTGAGTAATATTAAAAGCCCCCGAAAATCGGGAGCTTATAACCTAATTTATTCTACCGGTTCATATGTCCTTGCAAATATATCAGGTTTGCAAGGATATTTTTCACCATTAACACCAGTAATAATATAATCACCGGGACTTGCTGTCATATCACCTTCAAGTGTATGTATAACGATTTTTTTGTCAGTTTGATATGCGTCAATAATTACCGGTCTTTTTCTGTATTTTGCCATGAATATTCATCTCCAAATAAAAAATTAAGCAAAAGTAAAAGGAGTATTTCAAATACCCCTTTAAATACCGTTTAAATTCGTTTAATTTGCATTTTAATTGATTAGTGGTGTAACTTTACATTTTATATAACAAAGCTGATATAAAGCAAATAAAGTAAAGTCAAATGTTATTGTGTTTCTGATAAAGTATTTCATCATAAATTTTGTACATTCGCTTTCCGTTATTATTAACAGTGTCTTCATTATCCATACCACTATCAACAATTTCCATAGTTATTTCATCTTGGAAATCACCAGTTTTTTCTACATCAAAATAAACAAGGTTTCCCTTTTCTTTTATATTCGCAACCATTTTATATGCATATGGAATCTTATCTTTAAGAAAATTAAAATCATTTTTTTGTAATAAGAAAGTCATAATACCACCTATTTCAAATTCACTTGTATTAAATTACCTGTATATGGATTGACCGTTACACCACACTTATCAGTATAATGCAAAATACTATCTCCATTATGCGTGGATTTTGTTTTTCCGTTTATCAAAGCATCTTCAATATCAGATAAAGGTACTCCACTTCTTGGTTTATCGTTATGTGTAGGGTCATTTTTAGTACCAAAAACACGCTCAAGAAAATGCTTACTTTGTGATTTGATTTTTATACCTGATGCAGTAGTTAATCCTATAAGTTCATTTTGTACTTTGTCATAATACTCTTCATATTTATCAAAACCAGTTAATGGTGATAACATACCTTTATCAATAGAACTAACATAATTTTTCAAAAGTGCATATCTTTCAGTATCATTATACTTCACATTGTAATATTCTGCAAGTGTTTTTATGTTATTTATGTTATGTTCGCTACTCCAAGTTTTATAATGCTTGTTAGCTGATGAAACTGCTTTTTGAGCCGTACTCCTGCCAAAACCATACTTTTGTACTCTGTCATTACGCTTGAGCAAGCCTGTTTTGTCACAGAAATTGTTAAGCTCAGCTTCACGATTTTTCAGCTTTACGGATTCTTTATTAAAAATGTTCTGATAAGCCTTTTTTATTGCTTCGTCATCGGCATTTTTAATGCTTTCGTCATAAGCGGCAAGTATGCGTTTTGATTCTCTGATTTTTCTTTCATAAGCTCGTTGCTTTTGTTCTGCTTCATAAAGAGTGTGCATAGAGCCGTCAGGATACTCAATATTTTTAGCGTCCATCTGCTTTAGCTTTTCTTCGTCATACATTCGTGTACCGCCAAAGTACGGATACCAATCGTGCCTGCAGTTCCACCCCTTAAAGCCGTCACCCGAACCGTAGCCAATGTCTGACAAGGACAGATAACCTTTTCGTCCGCTCAAACTTACAACCTGACCTTGCCAATATGAATGACTCGGTCTTGCTCCTGCGTGGGCGGTAATCTCCATAAGGTCACAGCCAAGCTCCTGTGCATTTGCAAGACAAATTTGCCCTGTTGTCTGACCTATACCTGTCATTACATTTCTGCGAACCGCTACATCCATCTTATCCTTGTGACCTGACGGATACACAACTTCCGCTCCGTTTATTGCTACTTGCTTTATAGCATCAACAATAGCCTGTTGCGGAGAAAATGCACCGCTTGTTGCTTTAAGTTCCGCCAAACTGCAAGCGTTAATAAAGCTCGTTTGAGATGATACCGCCGTTGTCAGAGTAAGATTGCTTAAATTGCCTTGAGTTTTCTTAAATCCTGCCTCTAATATCTGCAGTTGAGTATCAGACACCTTGATTGACTTAGGGTTAAGACCGTTTGCTCTGTATATTTCGTTGTCATATTCAGTCGCAGTAATGGCAGCGTCTTCAAACAGCTTTTTAAGCTCCGACTCACATTTACCGCTGTACTTTGAAATACTGTTTAAAATGTCAGAGTTAAGCGTACCAAGCTCCTGCATATGCTGTGCCTGCCATATTGCCGTATCTGTCATTGTTCCCGTCTTAGCCACTCTGCGTGCTATGTCACGAACAATAGCCTCCTCAAGCTTAGAATAAAGTTCTAATATGTCATCCGCACAGTGAGCAAGCTGTTCAGGTGTAAGCATTAAGCACCACCCTCGTTAAAAAAGCTCTGCACTCCGCTTTCAGGTAACATTTCTGCCGCTTGTTTGTCGTCTACTCCGTAACGCCACTTGAGATAATCTGCCTTTTTGCGGATACCGCTGTTGACCTCATTGAGCTGTATTGCCTGCTCCTTGTCTTTATCCTCAAGCACACCATCGCCCCAGTTAAAGCTAACTTCGTACTCACCTGACGGAGCAAGATTACAAGCGTCTGTCATAGCATTGCACGCATATATGTAGTCCTCAAGCACCGCCTCAAGCGAGTGTTGCATATCAGACACAGCAGTATAACTACGCTGTTTTGAGGCTTTAATCTCTTCCGCTGTCTTATCTACATTTTGCGGATTTGACAGCGTACCGTATGCAAGAGAGCAGTTAAACTCAATCTGTCTTTTTATTTCGTTCAAGCCTTTAGCGTAGTTATCATCACGCAAAGTCGGATTAAAGACTTCATAAAAAGACTTATCCTTGTTCTCATCTGCATCAATGCTAATTTTACGAAACAGCCTGTCACGGGTTGACGGTGTTCCAAGTGTACCTTCGCCCGGTCGCTGTCGGAGAACTTCTTCGCCTGCATCAACTGCAAGCTCGCCGCCCTCAAATTCCCATAAGTACCTATCCCACTGCAAGTCAGCCTCATTAAGCAGCTTAATTGCTCGGCTGTAAACAGACACACCTAAGGGACTGTCACTTTCTATGTGATTTGCAAATGGGACTTTCCAAAATGCAAAAAGAGGACGGTCAACATCATTAATAACTATGTATGGGTCAATACCTGTCCACATATCGCTGCCAAGATTTTCAGGATTTATTTCCGCTCCGATGTTATCTGGACTTGACGAAACAAAAAAATGACTTTCAATCGTGTGTGATTTGTTCTCATAGCTGTAAGTCTGCTTTTCAATTCGTGTGTAGTAATCCTTGCCTTTAACCTGTTGGTCAAAAAATATAGCAGCGGTAATAATGCCGTTGCTGTATTCAATGGGAATGAATTTGTCCTGCGTAATGCAATCAGGCAAAATAACACCTTTACGCACATACGGCTTAAACATTATGCCGCCAACAGTACAGCCTGCCTCAAGTCTTACTCTAAGCTGTTTAGTCAGTTTTTCGTACTGTTCCTGCAAATAGTCTGCTCGCTTTGAACCTGTTATCTTACTTTCAAACTCAATCATAATAAGTCTTGCAAATTCTGATGCTATCGTAGCTCCGAGATTGAGCGTTTTGCCGTGACAGGCATTACTCCACCGTGGTTCATCAGCATAAATTTCAAGCCAATCTTCCATGGCGTCTTCCATATCATCATAATGATAACTTACTATATCGTCCGGAGATAACTTATTCACGAGTGTCCTTAGCCAACTTAAAAATACATATTTAGCACGCCTTTTCAAATTCTCACCCCCTAATCGTTATATTTAAAAGTCTTGCGTAGAATCGTGTACGCAAAATATCTTATATCGTCCATTGCGTGGTCGTTTTCCTTAATGACCTTATCTTCTTCGGCTTTATCGTCCCAACGATACATACCAAACTCTTCTTGTGATGCCTTACACTTAACTCCGATTTTAATGCGACCGTCATTAAGCATCTGACTTGTTGTTCTGATACCGTTGAGCACATCATTTTTTGCTGATTTCACAAAAAATTTACCGTGCTTTTTAATCGTTGCCTTAAATGATGCAGCTGATGGGTCAATGATTACATATTCAATGTATCTGTCGCCTGCGAGCTTTTCAAGCTCTGCATAATGCTCTTCATCTGTGCGTTGGTATCCCTCTTTACGGCTGTTATAATAGTATTCGTCAACCCTGATAGCCTCTTTGTCGGTAACGCACCACAGTCCCATTGAGCAAGGGTTAATAGTACCGTAGTCCATTGATATGTACCACTGTCCGACAAGCTCATCAGGATTGCCGTTCCACAGCCTTTCGGATATATGGTCGTTGAAGTCCTGATAAACAAGTCCCTCTGCAATTACCCATTCGCCCAAGATAAAACGACGGAAGAAAGTACCTTGATAAAGGCTATAATACCGCTGCTTAACCTTTTCGGATAAGCTCAAATTATCATCCATTAAAAATTTAAGTCGTAAAGCGTGCTTATTTTCAGCCTTTAAAACCCATTCTTGATAAAACCAATGATTAGGATTATCGGGGTTGCAGTTGAACCAGAACCTTGCGCCCTCAACCGAGCAACGGGCGAGAGCCTGCTCAACGAATGAGCGTGGCATCAGAGCAACCTCATCAAAGAGTACGCCTGCAAGCGTAACACCCTGAATCAAGTCCTGCGAGCTTTCGTCCTTACCGCCGAAAATGTAAAAAGTGTTTGTCTTTCCGTTTTTACTGACTGTCAGTGAGTTTTCCGAGCGTTTGTCCTTGATGTCATATCTGTGCTTTAGCATATTGATAAGCGGCTTAATAACATTTCTGCGGCAAGAGCCTACGGTCTTACCGCAGATTGCAAAGTTGCAGTCAGAGAAGGTATCCATTGCCCATATCAGAAAGGATATGCTCATACTGACCGTCTTACCGGAACGGACAGAGCCATCTGCTATGATTGCATCGTATTTATCCTTAATTCCGTCAACCTTCCACCATGAGAGAACTTTAAGCTGTTTCTTTGAAAATGGTTTAAATTTCATCAGCAAAAGCCTCCTTGCCTGCGCCTGCAAGCGCTTCAATCAATCCGTCGTCAACACTGACAACAGTTTCAGGCTTGAAGTATTCGGCATACAGCTTGATAGCCTGGGTGTCACCGCTTTGGCATTTCTTTATCAGTGCTTCACGGATAGCCGTTAATTCGTCATTTTCGTATTTTTCAATCAGGGCGTTGAGCTTTTTGCGAAAATCCTTTGACTTGACAACTCCGTAGGAGAGAGCCAAAGCCTTTAAGTCCTCCACAATATTAAATTCCTGCTTTGTATTTGTATCTTTAAGTAATTGTTCAAGTTTTGACAGCTTATCCATTCGCACTCACCTCCAAAATAAAAACACCCATTAAAGGGTGCTTAAAATAAGTTTAAATACCGTTTTATGCAAGCTTCGCCATCCGCTAACTTTGATGTTATCGGTGCTAAGTGTATAACAACCATTCATCAAGCGAAGACGAATCAATCCGCTGTCTGCTCCGGCATTTGTTCTGTATCTTCTATAAAAGATACTTTTATTTCTTTTTCTTCTCCGGCAACAGTAACCTTGACTGTTGCTTTCTTGTATCTGCGTTCAATTTTTACAATTTTATCTGCATAATCTGTTAAAAATCCGCTGACAACTTTATAACTGTCGTCATTAAATTTTAAAACTGACGGTTCAGATAGCAAATCCGATAACTTGAGAACAAACTCTGATTCACTCTCGCTTAACGGAATCGGATTCTGACCTCCGCCAAGAATTTTAATTATTCCGCTTATGTTATTCATAGCGTAGTATTTTGCCCAGCTGTATCGCATAAACACAAAAACATAACCTGCAAAAACAATGTATGCTTTCTTAATCCATTTTCCGCTCTTGCGAATAATACGATTTTCAATAGGTACAGCCGTTGAAAAGCCTCGGCTTTCTAATGCTTTAGCAATGTCAAGTTCACTGTCTGTTCTGACATGTAGTACATACCATTCGTATTTTTCCATACTAAGCCTCCTTAGCTTGTTTTTTAAGCTTCGTAATCTCTTCCATAAGCTCATTGTACAAGCGTGGGTTACTTTTCTTGATAGTTTCATAAAGCAAGCTCTGATTTTCCTCAAGTGCAATCTGCTTGTCTGACTTGACATCAATGTCTGTTTTGCGTTTGTAAGCAACTGCTCTTGCAAGTGCCGTAGCCTGTCTTAGCAGGTCGTCAGCCGACACATCATCAAATTGCCCTTCGTCAAGCTTTGCAATAGCGTCAAAAACTTTTTGAGATGCCATTCGTAAAATAGCCTCGGCAGGGTCAAGTTCGGGATAACGCTCTGTTTCTGTGAGTATCATTCTGAAATTTTCTTGTGCTATTCTCAACTGCTGTGCGTTTGCTAAAAATCTTGATGCATAACGACTGACTGCCGCCTGCGACAGCTGCTCTCCGTTTTCAGAGAGATATGATACGATTTCTCTGTATGTCTGACCACTAACAAGCATTTGGTCTACTGTGTCCTTGAGATCAGCAGGAAGTTTATCAATCTTTCCGCAAGCCCTGCGGTTGTTTCTGCCCATAGTTACACCTCAACCGAGTTGTCGCTAATTGTGCCGTCAAGCAACTTAATGCCTTTCTGTGATAACTTTGCCTCAAGCTCCTCATATGGTACATCAGCAATATCCGCAAACTCTTTAGTTTTAATCTTACGAAGTAAGATGTACTCTGATAGGAATAAATAATTTACAGAAGAAAGAAAGTCATGCTCAGACACATCACCAAGGGCATATTTAACATCAGATAATTTCTCATAACCTACACGAAGAATGTTAATAGTTCTCAAAACCTGACCGTTGTTTTTAACAAAGTTTCTTGCTTTGATTTTCTGCATATATTCCTGTGCTGCATCAATCATCATTTCTTTTTCCTCCTCTGATAAGCTCCATAATTAGCTTGTTCTGTGTTTTTATTTCTTCTTTAACCTCGTTTATTGAGTTGTAATAATCTTTCTTTGTTAAGCAAGTATCCTTAATTTGTTCTACATCTGTCTGCAGTTTGCCGATAGATTTATTTACATCATTTTTAACATCTTTAAGCTCATCTTTCGTAACATAAGACAGTTGTATCTCTTTAATTTCCTTGTCGTGCCTGTCAGCCTCATTAATAGTACGCTTAAGAAAAAAGCCGATAATTGCTATTGCTCCTGTGACAATAAGACCGAACAACCACCAAGTGTCTGCCGTAAAATTCATATTTTCAACTCCATAAAAAATAAGGTATTATCAAGTTTCTAACTCAATAATACCTTATAATTCGGATATTTCGTAGAGGAAAAATATCCTTAATTTATTTCCTAATCGTCAAAGATACTAAGCTGACCGTCAAGCTGTCCGCCTGAACATATCAGCCTGACATATCGTTCAGAGAGGTCATATTCTTTTGCAAGCTGACTGCTGTTGTATCCGTTGTACTTTGCTTTAATTTCAGCATTGCGTTCAACCTTTTGTAATTCCGTATATTTTTGAATATACACAGTATCGCCGCCAAAAGATTTGCACAGCTTAATATAGTTTTCAATGCCTATTACCTCAGCTATATCACGCTGAGTGCCTATGAGATCGTCAAGATGTATTTCCACCGTCCTTCCTCCTTTGAGCATTTGCAATGTATTTTTTTAGTATTTCAATCAGTTTAACTCCCTGCTGATATGTAAGCCACGCAAAGGGGTATTTCGGTAAAGCATCAATATGCAATTCTTTTTTAATTATACCACATAAGCGGTCACCAAGTTTTGCACTTGATGGTTTTTTATCAAGTTTTTCAAGGCTATACATAAGCTGCCATACCTTGCGTGTCTGACCGTCTGACATCTTACCAATACATTTATCTTCACGCTTTTTTGCTTTGAAAGGATGTACAGTTTTAGGTTCTGTAAGATTAGCAATTCTAAGCTTGTTCACAAGTTCTGCAACAACTTTTTTATATTCCTGTTCGTCGAGCTCTCGGACGCTGCTTTTTTGTGCTATGCTATACACAAGTTCGTGTAGCAGGTCATTTTTATTACCGCTTTCAACGAGTCCGAGCCTTGCGCCCATAGCATAAATTCTTTGAGTTTGCTGTGGTTTTAACAATTAATTCACCTCAGCTTAAAGAGATTTTTGTGCTTTCCTCAACCACAAATGCACTTTGAATTTTAAGAAGAATATCGTTAATATGTTCTTCATCATCAATGCCGTTAATAGTGAGAAGATTTTTAAAATCCTGCCAGACGGCAGCATCAGAAATGAGATAAGCATATTCCTTTGCATCTTCCTCCGACAAGGAGGTAAACTTTAAGATATTGCTGACATCCTTGTCATAATTAATGCCCTTGCACTTCTTAAGGAGCTGCTTACGCTCTTCATCAGACACGCCGTTCATCTGCTCAATGACTTCTTTTACAGTGCATTTAACATAATTTCCTGTCCAAAGACCTATCAGCATTCGCTTTGCCGGAGCTGATAAAGAATAGTCTGTCTTTTCTGTTACTGCGTCCTCGTATGCTTTACCAAAAATTATTGGTAAGAAAGAATCGTATGTAACTTTAAGACTTTCAGCTGTAACGGCTGTCAGGTCAAAAACATCACCCTCATATCGAATACTCTTATACTTCGTATTCTCAAGGTCAGCGGTGCACTGCTTTATAATTTCAGCCTCAAGCTTATCCTTACGCTCCTTGAGCTTTCCCATATCAACCTTAATTGCCGCAAGCTCATCAATCTGTTTTCTTAAATCAGTCATTATTTACATCCACCTTTGAAAGAATTTTTTTAGCGCAGTTTATGCAAATCACAACATCATCTGCTTTTACTACCTTATCAACCGTTCCGCAGAAACGGCAGCAGGGAGCTGACGGCTTAATTGTTACCGTTCCGTCAGCCGAGGTGCTAATATTAACAGCGTTGCCGGGGAACATGCCTGCTTCGACTCTTATCTGCTTTGGCAAAGTAATTGAGCCGTTTTTGCAAATCTTTTTTGATGTTTCCATATGTGTTTACCTCCTTAATTATTTTTGAATTGTGTGTTCCTCACTCTGCATTTTACGGGCTTGTGACCGTTCCTAAAGGAGCTGCATTAAGGAACAGGGAAATTATCCCTGATTCCAATACTGATCAATACTTTTCAACAAAGCATTTAAGTACATATTTGCTATTGCTTTTCCTTTTTGATTTTTTATTTTTTCAAGATAAATCACAATTAAGGATGCAAGTTCTACTGTTACATCCAAAGGATTTCCGGCAATAGTGGCCTCTCTTTGCTCATCATCTCCGATTACTGAGATAATAACGGTTTTCTCTGCAATAATAGCTTTCTTGGCTTTCTCCATCAAATCGTTTATGTATGCACAGCCTGCCTTTTTAGCTATCTTTTCATCAAAAGTAATATCCATTATAAAACCTCCAAAATTTCAATGCTTTTATTGTTGTCGATAAAGTGCTTTTTCATCTTGTTGAAATTAGTCCAATACGAAAACCACTCCTCGTATGCATATCTGTCTGCTAATTCTTTTTTAGCTTTCTTGCTGCGTATTCCGCAAGCCTTAAAGTCTTTTTCTTTAACAAGAGTTCGTTTTTTACAGCAGAAGAAACGCCTGCGTTCCTCGCAGTCTTCAACGAGCCATTTGCCTTTAAAACTTCCGTTGATATAGACTGCGATAGCGTTTTGAAATTGCGATTTTTGGCATAGTATAAGCGTTACTTCGTATCCGTCAATAAGCAGCTTAGCTCCCGGTGAAAACACCGACTTCAATGCATTATCAACCTTTTTCCAATCTTCATTAGTCATTTCAATATTCTCCTTTGAAAGAGAGAGTTATAATCTACATCAAGTAAATTACATAATTCCTCAATGTTTTTTAGCCCCGGTTCACATACACCTGTTTCCCACTTAGTATATGTTGTTCTATTTATACCTAATCTGTCTGCAATTTCTTGCTGTGTGTACCCTTGCTTTTTCCTTAAAAATCTCAAATTGATTATAAAGTTTCTTTGTATTCCTTTTAACATTTATTTTCTGTTAACCTCCTTGAATAAACTGCAATAATCGCACCTTTCAACAGCAGCGTTTGAAGATATGCAATAACCTTTTTGACTGTTAAGGATACTTTTGCTGTAATTCAGACAGTTACCGCAAACACTGCCCTTACAAATATGTACTGCGGTAACTTCCTTTTGCTTTTCATTTTCTGCGTGTATTAACATTTTTATTCCTCCTAAATAGTCTTAATACATCTGTTTTTAATGCCCAACCAAAGCAGATACAAAGCACTACACAAGGGATAAACAGCATTTCAACGCCATATGAAGCTATGCGAAATCCCATCTTTTCGAGCATTGCAAGGGTAATTGCTCCCATACAAAATCCTGTTAAAACATACAACATAATTCTCTTTAAACTCATTTTAAATTCCTCCGTAAACATTAATTTTCATGGCTTTAGCCATTGCAAGTAAGCCGTCATATGTAATATTGCCGTTATCAACTGCGTTTGAAAACACATTGCTTGCTCCTCTGATACCTTGTTCTGAGCGTGCAATACCAAGCAATAAATTCTTTGCTTTCTCATCCTCATCAACAGGTGGGAAAAGCAACGCTATATCATTTGCAGTAATTGATGTTGTGTGTCTGATTTCAGTAAGTTTTGTTCTGTTTCTAATCTGAGCGAAAGCCTCCTTACTTCTGCCTGTATTGGTTACGGTTTCAATGTTGCCGACAAGGCAAATACCGAGTGTTGGGTTGCTGTCGAAGAAAGCTCTGATTGCCTCAATAGTCTTTATAGGAAGGTGCTGAGCTTCATCAATGATAATCACCTTGCGTTCTCCTGCAAAGCTGTCTGACAGCCTCATCCACATTTCATCCTTGCGACCGCTTGCCGTAATCTTCTGAGTACGGCACATCAGCTTTAAAAATGCGTTAAGAGTAACCAGACAAGGATTAACGGTAACATATATCGCCGAAGTAGGAAAATCCTCTGCATACTTCTTACAAGCCATAGTCTTTCCGATTCCTGCATCTCCGCACTCAATAGCCAGACCGCCCTTGAGGTGACACAAGCGGATTGTTTCATATACTCCCTCACTTATGCCTGTAGGCTTGTATGTACCGCTTACAACTGCACTCCTGAGGTTTTCCGCTGCGTTCTTGTTTGCAAAAGCCTCGGTCAATGAAGCTTCAAACTTAGCTATATCACCCTTGAATTCACCTTTAAGGTAAGTTGAAATATACGCAGGTGACCAACCAAGTGCTTTAGCCGCTTGATTTTGCGAGCCTTTGCAAGCGTTTTTAATATAATCTCTTAGCTTTTGCTGTAATTCAGGATTGATTGACATATTTATTCCTCCCTCTGTCTTTCTTCAAGATTCCTGATCATTTTTGCTTTATCAATTTTTACTATATTATTCTGACCGACTGCCACAGGCAACTGTTCTGCCGTTTCATCGGCACGATGTACTGAAATAACTTTAGGATTTATTTCCTCTGCTTTTGCCTTGTTTTCTTCGGCAGCGGCAAGCACAATTTCAAGAGCCGTTTTCTTGCCGAGGGCGGTAATCTGACTTGCTTTAAGCTCCTGCTTTGTGAGCTTTTCAAGACTTCTGACTTTGCGTAAAGCTTGTCCTACTGCGTCTTTAGATGAACCATAAGTAAGTACCGCCTCATTATCAACAGGTACAGTCATTATGTAGTTATCATTTAGGTCATACACTCTAACTGTTGAAATATCCTCAGGGTCATATCTGCAATACATTTCCTTGCCAAAGTAATTGAGTATAAGCTCATCGTTGTAGTAATCAATCTTTTCTCCTGCAATAGTAAGATGTACGCCACGCCTGCCGACTTTCTGACTTCTTGTGCTGCGCATAAGCATGAGGTTAAGGTCAAGCTCCGAGGCAACTCGCTTTTCTTTGAGGTTTTCTCTGTAAACCTGCATTCGGGTTTTACCGCTGTCCGAGCTTACTGCACCGCTGTAAGGCTTTTCGTTCATATAGTAGTTTAAAATATCTTCAACCGCCTGAGTAAACTCATAATCAGTAGGTATGTTGTCAGTATCTTTAATTACTTTTTTAAGCCTTTCGGGGCGTTCTACAACATTGCCACCGGTATATGTAGGAAACAGTCTTGAAAGTCTGTCTTTAACATCTCGAAATCGTCTTTCAATGATTTTTGCCTTAGCGTTTCGTACGATGGCATTTGTCATTTTAATGCCGAGTCGTTCAAAAATGGGAGGCGGTGCAAACTTATCTTTTTGACTTTTCTTAAGTCGGTGACCAAGTCCACCAACATCAAATGTCAAAAACTCTCTACCGTTATCTACATATATGTTTTCAGGGATTCCGTACTTAACAATGCCCTTTCGTAGAGCTATCAATGTAGCCTGCGATGACGGTGCATCGGTTACATAACAACCTGTAAAAATGCCTGAGCGTGCATCAAAAAATGCTGTAAGATAAAGTCTGTGGATACTTCCGTTTTCGCCTTTCGTCTGCACATCAAATGTGTGGTTATCTGCAATCCACCATTCGTTACTTGCCATACCCTCGTATGTACGCTTGATGTATGGCGCACAGCGGTCACGAAACGCTTTCATACCCTCACGCCCCATTATTTCAACAGGTTTAGGTATTGCCGTTTGCACTTTGCGATAGAATGATGCGTAAGCAGGTAGTGGAAGGAACTGTGGAGCTTCTCTTTTAAGCCACATTTCCGTGTATTCGTAACAAGCTTTAATCGGGTGTTGAGCCTCATCAAGATAAAAACTTAAAAAACATTGCCACGCTTCTTCGGGGATAGATGATGTACCTTTTTTCCATGAACCTCTGTTATCCAGTAATCCTGCAAGGTCATCAGCTTTTAAAGCTGCTTTTTTGCGATATAAAATACCTTTTGAAATATTTAGATCAGGGTTTGCAACCTTTTGTAATTGCACAAATTTTTCTGTTGCAGGTACTTTCTGCAATTTTGATGTTGCACAATACTCATCCCAAGCATTAAGTATTCTTATCCATTCAGCAATTTCCTCACGTTGTTCAGCTGTAAACTTGTCAAACTCCTTGTGAGGTCGCTGTGTTTTTTCCTTTTTGTTTGCCAGCAAATTTTCAGGAATATCTATTGCGTGAGATTTATAATATTTGAGTTGCTCTTGCTCTGTAAGTTCTTTAATCGGAATTAAATATTTTTTTCGATTGTTTTCAGAAATTACAACTTGTGCTTTAATTACACCGTTTGCAACTCCAGCTTGTATATGTCTTTCAGAACGGTTTTTGAGTTGAGCAACTTCTTTTACAGTTAAATAAGTCAAAAAATCACATCCTTTTGACCTGCCATCATCAGAGCAGGGAGGTCATTTCCTGCTGACCGCCTTGCGGCGGTTTCGGCTTTGTGGTATTATTAAAAAGATAGGGGGTGAACTATATGGATATAAATTTGTTTGATATAGCGACAAGTGCAACATCGTTTGCTAATATACTCTTAACAGAGAATTTAAAGAACGACAATAATTTCTCTGTTAGTACTTTAGAACAAATTAAGAAAAATATTTTTGAAACAAAGTATGCCAATGATCATGCAACTAATATTGCAATCGGTGCTATACTTTCATATCACGAACAATTAAGAGCAAAATTACTTGAAGAAGCAAATATTGATATCGGCGAAATCAAGTCTTAATTTTTTTGATTCGTTTTATTGCTTTTGTAATATCTTCCCGAGTATAACCGTAGTTTATTAAGTTGCACTTCCGCTGACATCTTTTGATGTTGGCGGATTTTTTTAATTTTATAATTTCCTCAGGCGACAATCCGGATTCTTCGTATTCGCAAAGTCTTTGCAGCACTTCTCGTGTCTGACCTACCGACAACTCCGCAGGAGCAAGTGTTTTATTGCTCGCTTTGTATCCAACAATGCAGCTTCCTAATTTTATTGTTAATCTTTCCATATATCCTCCTTGATTTTTCTTGTGTCCCCGGCATAGTCGATATGCCGTTTGATATGTTCGTTATATCTACCGCTTTTCTTAGCTTCATATACTATGTCTGAAATCTGATTAGGATTTCTGTCGAGGTCATTGCCTATTTGCTCTGCACTGTCACCTCGCCAATAATACACGCAAACAAGAAATTCAGTATCTTCTGTAAGTTCTCTGTACGGCTTTTCAACTTTCTTCTTAGGTTTGCGAAGAGGGTGTCCGCACCTGTAGCAAAGCTTTTGGAATGGATAAACAGTTTCAAATCTTACTTCGCATTTTGCACACTTCTTACTGATAAGCTCGCCCATAATGAGCCTCCTATTTTAAATTTAAAAAGACCTTGCAATAAATTCCTTGACCGCCGCTGCACGATCAGAGAAGTAACTTCCGCTGTACGGATCACCGTCACGGTCAAGCCACCAGACTACCCAGGGCTCAACAGCTTTTGGGTTGTGAGCAATAATTACACGATTATTTACATTTCCTAAAACTGTGTATCTGTTAAATACTTTTCCAATCATAGATGATTATCTCCTTTTCTTACAAAATTTATTTCTTTATCTACCAGTGTATTTACTGGTACCTTTAATGCTTTAGAAAGACCGTATAAAATAACGATGTTCATATTTTTTTGCCTTTGTCCTTGTTCAATAAGATTGTAGTAACTTTCAGATATACCCATACTTTTAGATATATCTAATTGAGTTAAACCTTTTTTGTTTCTCAAATCAATGAGATAAACACGCTTTTTCATTTAGTCACCGCCTTTACTTTGCATATAGTCAAGTTACAAGTATATAATACGCCTTTATTTACTATTGTCAAGATTTTTCTTGACATTTTGCAAAGTTGGATTTACTTTACTATTAGTAAAGTTTATAATAATAAAATAGGGGCTGAGCTTATGACTAAATTAAAAGAATTACGAAAAGAACACAATTTATCAATGAAAGAATTAGGGAAAATTCTCGGTCTTTCTGAAAGTACTATTTCTCTTTATGAGGCAGGAAAAAGAGAACCTGATATAAAAACAATTATAAAAATTGCTGATTATTTTAATGTTAGTGTGGATGTTTTACTTGGTAGAAATGAAACAAATAAAGATGAAATTCTCGATACCGAATACAGAGAAGTAGTTCGTGATGACCACAGTTTGTCCATGTTTAATTTTGAAAAAATGTGTGACGAACTTGATGAGCATAGCTTGGACAGAATTCATTCTGTCTTATATTCTTTAAGAAGAATTCAATATAACGATGCTTTATTTGCAAAAGATAAACAGTACTTATTTTCCGCAATAACTGAATTGATAGGTAGAATTGAACGATATGTTGATGATTTCCGAACAGCAACAGATTTTGGAAAGAAGTTCGATTATACTTTCCATAATAAAAGATTTATCAACGGTGAAGTTGCCGTATTAAAAAGAATTACTAATCTTATAACTCCAGAACAGAAACCTGTTACTGAAAGCACTATTGTAATTCCGTTTTATGAAACACCTGTTTCAGCAGGTACTGGCTCTTGGCTTAGTGATGAAATTTTAGCTGAATGGCTTACTGTACCACGAAATGATACGACTACTTTAGCTGATTTTGCATTAAAAATATCAGGTGATAGTATGCAGCCTAAGTTTTCAAATGGTGAAATTGTGCTTGTTAAACAAACATCAAGTGTATTTGAAGGTGAGATTGGAGTTTTTGTACTTAATGGAGAATCGTATATTAAAAAATTGGGGAAAAAAGAGCTTATTTCACTTAATCCAGTCTACAAACCTATACAATTACATGAATTTGATGATATTCGTTGCGTAGGAAAGGTTATTGGTACTGTTAATATTGAATAAATATACATATTTTTTAAATGATTATGCAAATCAGCTTGTTTAACAAATTTTTAACAAGCTAATTGTTGAATCGTTAAAAATATAGTGCTTATCGAATGCGAACAACTTCGCATTACTTTTTAATATGTTCGCATTTATCGGTATTACTTGATGTTTTTATTTATAACTTTAAAATGTACTAAAAGAACGATTTAAAGCCGTTTTAAACGCTTTTAAACACCCGATATTTAAAATATTACGGAGTAATCGTTCTGCCAAAAAGCAGTTTAATTACTCCGTTTTTCTTTTTCGCACTAAATAGAAAAAACAAGCCGTTTTTCAAAGTGTAATCTTTTTTTACACCTAAAAAACGGCTTGTTTACTATATTTTTATACTTTTAACTTTTTTTAACGGCTTTTTACGCTTTTTCCTATTCTATGTGAAAACTTACATTTAGCGGAGTGTCGGTCGGGCATTGAAATTTAGCTAACGCTAAATTATCCTCCCAAAAACAAAAAAGTTTACTCAATTTTTTCAAAAATTGCGGGTTTGGGCAGCGCCCATAAAATCTTCCGATACAACAATTTATCAGGCGCAAACAGCCACGCTGTTTGCGTGCTAAAACTAGAT